>NZ_CALNWV010000041.1:0-21768 GCF_940793045.1 Neisseria sp. Marseille-Q2251 | reverse complement strand
GTCTTGGGTCAGTTGTGTGTAGCTCATGGCAATCTTTCTTGCAGGAAAGGCCGTATGCTACCGCATATTGGCCTTTTTCTGTTATGGAAAGTTGCACTTCAAATCCGAATCCGCCGTCGTCTGAAAATTAGGTGATGGGGTTTCAGACGACCTTTTTGCAACTGTAACCTTGTTTGCCGTATCACATATACCACTTATCCGAATACTTTTTCCGTCATTCCCGCCCCCGCCTACGCGAGGACAGGCTACGGCGGGAATCCATCGTAAAACTTGTGAAACCTTGATTTGAAAAACAGTTTCTGAATTTCAAAAATGGATTCCCGCCGTAGCCTGTCCTCGCGTAGGCGGGGGCGAGAATGACGGCAAGCGGTAAGTTGTGTGTCAAAAATAATATCGTACATAAGGGCGTTGGCAACGCCGTATCATTGCAATTTTAATCTACTTCAGAAAACGCCCGTTTCGTCATCTTTACCCCACCTGTGTGGGAATAACGAAACGGGCGTTTTTGAATGGATTTTTTCTGCGCCGCTGTCTTAGGCAAAATTTACGCCACGAAATCCAAACCTATGTCTAACGAGCGGCTGCTGTGGGTCAGATAGCCGAGGGCGATGCCGTCCACGCCGGTTTGTGCTACGCGCTTCAGGCGGTCGAAGCCGATGCCGCCCGATGCTTCGCAATAGATGGTGTGGGGGTGGGCGGCTTGCGTGTGGCAGCGGTTTGCCGCTTCTTTCAGGGTTTCGTCGTCCATGTTGTCCAGCAAAATCCGTTCTGCGCCCGCTGTGATGGCTTCGTCCAGTTGTGCCAGCGTGTCCACTTCGATTTCCACGCAGGTCAATGCTCCGACCGCCTGTTTTGCCTGACGAACGGCTTGGGCGATGCTGTCGCAATAGGCGAGGTGGTTGTCTTTGATGAGCACGGCGTCGTCCAAACCCATGCGGTGGTTTGTGCCGCCGCCCGCCCTGACGGCGTATTTTTGCAGGACGCGCAGCAGGGGGATGGTTTTGCGGCTGCACACGATGTCTGTACCGTATTCGGCGACTTCGGCGACGGCACGCGCGGTGGCGGTGGCGATGCCGCTCAAGTGCGTGAGGTAGTTGAGAGCGGTGCGTTCGGCGGCGAGCAGCGCGCGGGCGTTGCCTTCGACGGCGGCAAGCGTCTGACCTGCGCGGACGGCTTGTCCGTCTCGGTTTTCGGCTTGGAAGCGGACGGACGGATCCATCGTCTGAAAGGCGAGGCGTGCCAAGTCCATGCCGGCGATAACGCCGTCTTCGCGGCTGACGAGGAAGAGTTTGGCGGTTTTATCGGGCGCGATAACGGCGGCGGACGTAATGTCGCCGCGCCTGCCCAAATCTTCGCTCAAGGCTTGTTCCACCATGGGGCGTAACAGGGTGTCGGGCAGGGGGAAGAGGGTGTTTTCAGACGACATGGGGTTTCCTTTGTTGAAAAAGATTGATGTTGCACCGATGGGGCAAAACTTCATGTTATAGTGGATTAACTTTAAACCAGTAGGGCGTTGCCTCGCCTTAGCTCAAAGAGAACGATTCTCTAAGGTGCTGAAGCACCAAGTGAATCGGTTCCGTACTGTCTGTACTGTCTGCGGCTTCGTCGCCCTGTCCTGATTTTTGTTAATCCACTATAGGTCGTCTGAAAACGGGCTAACGGCTGCCCAGCGGCAGTCCGATGTCCGAAATCAGCCTGTCGGGCAGGACGTCGTCGAGGAAGCGGTAAAGCTGCGCGGGACGGCCTTTGCTGCCCGATACGCCGGTATCCGACGGCTCGATGAGGTTTTGCTGCTGAATCTGGCGGCGGAAGTTTTGTTTGTGCAGCAATCTGCCGCTGATGGCTTCGACGCTGTTTTGCAGTTGCAGCAGCGTGAATTCGGGCGGCATCAGTTCGAAAATCACGGGGCGGTATTTGATTTTGGCGCGCAGGCGGGACAGGGCGGTTGCCAACACGCGGCGGTGGTCGTGGCGCATGGGCTGCCCCGTGAGCGCGAAGTCGAAGTTTGCCTGCGGCTCGGCGGCTTCCGCTATCAGACCGCTTTCAAACAGCATTTCATAGCGTTGCAAAACGTATTCTTCCGACCAGTTTTCCGGCTCGACCCCCCAACACAAATGAATGCGCTTGAGCCGCTTTTGGCGGACTTCCTCCGTGTCCGCCGAGTTTGCCCAAATGCGCAGGCGGCTGACAATGGCGTCGCGCTGCCCGCCGTCGGTACGCAAATCTTCCCACGGGAAATAGCCGTAGCAGTCCTGCCATTTCGCATCCGGATGCAGGATGCTGTCGGCTGCCTCGTGCACCAGCCCCAAATAGCTGACGTACAAGACGGGCATGCCGTGTTCGTTGCGGCGGTGGGTATCGACAAAGGTGTAAAGCTGTTCCACATAGCCCATAGGCTGCGAAGTCTGCTTGGCGACCCACAGTTTCACGCCCGCCTGCAGGGAATTGCGCAGGGGGGAAAGCGGGCCGTTGGGCAGGAGCGTGCCTTGGGCGACGGTCAATACCCGCAGGCCGCCGTCGGTAACGGCAATCAATACGGGAACCAGCTCGACGATGCTTTGCAGCGGGGCTTCGGCTTCGGGGTAGGCGTCCATGCTCGGCTTTCTGCGGGTGGGAAAGGCTTTATTGTAAACCAAAGCGGTTTGTCGGAACGAAGTGGGTCGGTTTTGCGGTATCTCAAACCTGTTTTCAGACGACCTTGCATATTATACTCAAGTTGAGCATAATATAAAAACAGTTTGAAAAACAGACGGCAAACCTTCATGCCGCCTCAAAAACCAGCTACAAGGAAACATCATGCAAACCGCCGCCCGCCGCTCGTTCGATTACGATATGCCACTCATCCAGACGCCGACTTCCGCCTGCCAAATCCGTCAGGCGTGGGCGAAGGTTGCCGACACGCCCGACCGCGAGACGGCAGGTCGTCTGAAAGACGAAATCAAGACTTTGCTGAAGGAGAAAAACGCGGTCTTGGTGGCGCATTATTACGTCGATCCGCTGATTCAGGATTTGGCTTTGGAAACGGGCGGATGCGTGGGCGATTCGCTGGAGATGGCGCGCTTCGGCGCGGAACACGAAGCCGGTACACTGGTGGTGGCGGGCGTACGCTTCATGGGCGAGAGCGCGAAAATCCTCTGCCCTGAGAAAACGGTGCTGATGCCTGATTTGGAGGCGGAATGTTCTTTGGATTTGGGTTGCCCGGAAGAGGCGTTTTCAGCGTTTTGCGACCAACACCCCGACCGCACGGTGGTAGTGTACGCCAACACTTCCGCCGCCGTGAAAGCACGTGCCGACTGGGTGGTAACGTCTTCGGTGGCGTTGGAAATCGTGTCGTATCTGAAATCGCGCGGCGAGAAGCTGATTTGGGGACCCGACCGCCATCTCGGCGACTACATCCGCCGCGAAACGGGCGCGGATATGCTGTTGTGGCAGGGTTCGTGCATCGTTCATAACGAATTCAAAGGGCAGGAACTGGCGGCGTTGAAGGCGGAGCATCCCGACGCTGTGGTGCTGGTTCATCCCGAATCGCCGCAAAGCGTCATCGAACTGGGCGACGTGGTCGGCTCGACCAGCAAACTGCTCAAAGCCGCCGTATCGCGCCCTGAAAAAAAATTCATCGTGGCGACCGACTTGGGCATCCTGCACGAAATGCAAAAGCAGGCGCCTGACAAAGAATTTATCGCCGCACCGACGGCGGGCAACGGCGGAAGCTGCAAAAGCTGCGCATTCTGCCCGTGGATGGCGATGAATTCGCTGGGCGGCATCAAATACGCCCTGACAAGCGGACACAACGAAATCCTGTTGGACAGGAAGCTGGGCGAAGCCGCCAAACTGCCTTTGCAGCGTATGCTCGACTTCGCAGCAGGGCTGAAGAAAAAAGATGTGTTCAACGGCATGGGTCCCGCCTGATTTGCCGTCCATATTGCCGTTTCAGACGACCTCTCAAACAAGGACAACACCATGCAAACCGATTGCGACGTATTGATTGCCGGAAACGGGCTGGCGGCACTGACGCTCGCCCTGTCGCTGCCTGAATCGTTCCGCACCGTCATTTTGTGCAAAAACCGGTTGGACGACACCGCCAGCCGTCATGCGCAAGGCGGGATTGCGGCGGCGTGGTCGGGAGAGGACGACATCGAAAAACACGTTGCCGATACTTTGGAAGCGGGCGCAGGTTTGTGCAACGAAGCCGCCGTCCGTGCCATCCTGTCGCAGGGCAAACCGGCAATCGAATGGCTGCTGGCGCAGGGCGTGGCGTTCGACCGGACTCATAACGACCTGCACCTGACGCGCGAAGGCGGGCATACCTGCCGCCGAATCGCCCACGTTGCTGACTACACGGGCGAAGCCGTCATGCAGAGCCTGATTGCCCAAATACGCTGCCGCCCGAACATCCGCGTTTACGAGCGGCAGATGGCGTTGGACATTCAAACCGAATCAGGCGCGGCGTGCGGACTGACCGTCCTCGACTGCCGAACGCAAGAAATCTATTGCATCCGCGCCCGCCATACCGTACTCGCGGGCGGCGGCTTGGGACAGATTTACGCCGCCACCACCACGCCGCCCGAATGCACGGGCGACGCCATCGCCATGGCGATACGCGCAGGCTGCGCAGTCGAAAACCTCGAATTTATCCAATTCCACCCCACAGGCTTGGCAAGGTCGTCTGAAAACGGCCGCACCTTCCTGATTTCCGAAGCCGTGCGCGGCGAAGGCGGCATTCTGACCAACCAAGCGGGTGAACGGTTTATGCCGCATTACGACCGCCGCGCCGAACTCGCGCCGCGCGACATCGTTGCCCGCGCCATCGCCGCCGAAATCGCCAAACAAACGCAAGATTTCGTCTCGCTCGACATCAGCCATCAACCCGCAGAGTTCGTCCGTCAGCATTTCCCGTCCATCCATCGGCACTGTTTATCCCAATGCGGTTTGGACATCACGCGCCAAGCCATCCCCGTCCGCCCCGTGCAACACTATACCTGCGGCGGCATCCAAACCGACCCCTGCGGCAGAACTTCCCTGCCGCAGCTCTACGCCTTAGGCGAAACCGCCTGCACAGGATTGCACGGAGCCAACCGCCTCGCCAGCAACTCCCTACTCGAATGCGTCGTGACTGCCAGACTTGCCGCCCAAACCATCGCAGACGGACAAGCGTTCCAAACCGCACCGTCCCAAAGGTCGTCTGAAAACCCCTCCGCCGAAGCAGACATCTTTTCAGACGACCTCCAAAACACATTCAGCCGCCCCGTCCTGCAAGCGTTCAACCAACGCCATTTGGGCATCCTCCGCAACGATACCGGCCTGAGCCGCGCCATCGCCCAACTGCGACTTTGGAAGCAAAACCAAGCCGAACCGCACACCGCGTCCGAATACGAAAACCGCAACCTGCTCGAATGCAGCCTCGCCGTCGCCCAAGCCGCATACGGAAGGCGGCAAAACATCGGCGCGCATTTCAATACCGATTTGACAGAGTGTGTCGATTGGAAAAAGCAGGCGGCAGGCTGAAGGGTAGGGCTGCGCGGGGGTTTGGGATATTCCTGTGAAAAATGAAGAAAGGTCGTCTGAAAGGGGATTTCAGACGACCTTTCTATTCTTCAATCATTTCTTTTTGATGAATTTTTATCTACTTACCGGCCGGACTTTAATTTACCGTTTTCAATGATAAGCAGGATGTACATCCAATTCATTTCTTTATTGGAAATGAACAGAGAAGTCATACCGGTTTTACTTGGAAAAAAGGGTAATTGACCCTGTATAATCCATTAAATATCTGGCTTTTGAGAGATATGATGCGGCGTAAAGTCATTCTGCATTTTCTAAAACAGCCTACATCAAATTTGAAAATCATCCCTACATAAAAACCTGCTAAGGTATTAAGGAATAACAACAATGAAAACTGAAAATCTCCACCAACACCCCCATCACAGTGCTCTCGTTTCAATGATTTGGAACATCGCTAACGGTCTGCGCGGGACTTACCGTCCGCCGCAATACCGCCGTGTGATGCTGCCTTTGATTGTGCTTGCCCGCTTTGATGCGATTTTGAGCAAACATACAGATGCAATGAAGGCTTTATTTGATGAGAACCAAAAGAAAGCTGAAACAGCCCGTCTCCCGCAAGTGTTACTAGATAAAAAGCTTACTGAAATTGTCGGTAAAGACCGTAAGCAAAAGCTGTATAACATCAGCGGTTTCAACCTTGCCCGCCTGTTGGATGACCCAGATCATATCCGCGCGAATTTAATCCACTACATCAACGGTTTTTCAGCCAAAGCCAAAGATATTTTTGACAAGTTTGAATTTGAAAAAGAAATCGACAAGCTGGATGAAGCCAATCGTCTGTATAAAGTCCTGCAAACCTTTGTCGGCGATTTGCAGTCGCACGGACTAACGTTGTCGCCGGATGTCATTTCAAACACGCAAATGGGCTATTTGTTTGAAGAATTGATTCGCAAGTTTAACGAGCAGGCCAATGAAGAAGCCGGGGACCACTTTACCCCGCGCGAAGTCATCCGCCTGATGGTCAATATCGCCTTTGCAGAAGACCATCAAGAATTGTCCAAACCCAGAGTGTACCGTGAAATTTATGACCCGACCTGCGGTACGGGCGGCATGCTTTCTGAATCTGAAAAAGCCTTGAAAGGATTCAATCAAACAATCTATCTGGGCTTATACGGGCAAGAATATAACAACGAATCCTATGCCATCTGTTGCGCCGATTTACTGATTAAAGACGAACCCGCCGAAAACATCATTTTCGGCGATACCTTGGGGGTAAAAAACGCCAAAGACAAAGGAAATGGCTTTACCCCGCATGACGGGCATCCAAGCAAACGCTTTGATTATATGTTCGCGAATCCGCCATTTGGCGTGGAATGGAAAATCCAAGAAGATTACGTCAAAGAAGAATACGCAGAGAAAGGCTTCAATGGCCGTTTCGGCGCAGGTTTACCGCGTATCAACGACGGCTCGCTACTCTTTTTGCAGCACATGATAAGCAAAATGAAGCAGCCTGAAAAAGACGATCAAGGCTCGCGCATCGCCGTGGTATTTAACGGCTCGCCGCTGTTTACCGGCGATGCAGGTAGCGGCGAAAGCAATATCCGCCGTTATGCGATTGAAAACGACATGCTTGAAGCCGTTATCGCTTTGCCGGATCAAATGTTCTACAACACCGGTATTTATACTTACATTTGGATTTTATCGAACAAGAAAAGCGCGAAACGGCAAGGCAAAGTACAGTTGATTAACGCCACGCAGTATTATCAAAAAATGCAAAAATCGCTCGGCAACAAGCGCAACGAATTGTCAGAAAAGCATATCGCCGACATTACCAAACTGTATGCCAATTTTGCCGAAACCAAAGACAGCAAGATTTTCAACAACCAAGATTTCGCCTATTTGAAAATCACGGTAGAACGCCCCTTGCGCCTGAATTTCCAAGCAAGCGCAAAACGCATTGAAAAACTGTGGGAACAAACCGCCTTTGCGAATTTAGCGAAAAGCAAAAAAATCAAAGACGAAACGCAAATCAAAGCCGATGAAGAGCGTGGCGAAGCGCAACAACAAGCCATTATTGACGCATTGAGCGGATTGGATGACACACTTTATACAAACCGCAACGCCTTTTTAAAAGTATTGAATCCGGCATTAAAAGCCTTGGATTTCATCATCGGCGCACCGCTGAAAAAAACCATTTTGGACGCATTGAGCGAGCGCGACCCAACTGCTGATATTTGCACAGACAGCAAAGGCAATAAAGAAGCCGATTCACAACTGCGCGATACCGAACTTGTGCCGATGCCGTCTGAAATCCTATTCCCATTAAGTTTGGGCTATGACAACGAAACAAATTTGGACAAATTATTGACTGTACTCCGTCCGACGATAGAAGCCTATATGCAAGCCGAAGTCTTGCCGCATGTGCCTGATGCGTGGGTGGATGAGGGCAAAACCAAGCTCGGCTTTGAAATTCCGATAAACCGCCATTTTTATGAATACCAGCCGCCGCGTGATTTAGCCATTATCAAAGCCGAAATCAACGCCTTGGAGCAGGAAATCATACAAATGCTCGGCAATTTGCAATAACAGGTGGACGGGATTTTTCTGAAATGCACGCAATACCATCGTAGGGTAAGCAGAAACTTCCCCGCGACGCTATTAAAAACGAGATTAAAAATGAACAGATACGAAACCTATAAAGACAGCGGTATTTCTTGGTTGGGGGAAGTGCCGGATCATTGGGAAGTGAAAAGGTTAAAATTTTTAGCAAGAATTCAAAATGGTGCCGATTATAAACATGTTGAAACAAATGATGGTTATCCCGTTATTGGTTCTGGCGGTCAATTCGCTTATGCAAATAGTTACTTATATGACGGTGAGTCCGTTCTATTGGGAAGAAAAGGTACTATTGATAAACCACTTTACGTAAATGGTAAATTTTGGACTGTTGATACAATGTATTACACCGAAATTTTAAAAAATACCTACCCAAAGTATCTTTACTATTTAACGCTAACTATTGATTTTGGAAGATATTCAACTCAAACGGCTTTACCAAGTATGACTCAAACAGCTTTAAATAATTTAGTTTTTGCAGTTCCCCATTATAAAGAACAAACCGCCATCGCCCACTATCTAGACGCCAAGCTTGGCGAAATCGATGCGCTGATTGGCAAGCAGCAAACCCTGCTCGAAAAGCTCGCGGAACAGCGCACCGCCGTGATTACCCATGCTGTAACCAAAGGCTTAAACCCCGCAGCCGCGATGAAAAACAGTGGTGTGGAATGGTTGGGGGATGTGCCGGCGCATTGGGATGTTTCTCCCTTTAAATTAGTAATGAACTCAATTATTGATTATCGTGGAAAAACTCCCGAAAAAACAAATAGTGGGGTATTCCTAATAACAGCAAGAAATATTAAAAATGGAATAATTGACTATACACTTTCACAAGAATTTATTGATGAAGATAACTATGAAGAAGTTATGAGACGAGGTTTGCCTAAATTAGGACAAGTCTTAATGACCACAGAAGCACCATTAGGTGAGGTTGCTCAAATTGACCGAACTGATGTTGCATTGGCTCAACGAGTATTAAAATTTGATGGTAAAAAAGATAAACTTGATAATAGATTTTTAAAATATTTTATTTTGTCAAAAGCGTTTCAAGCTAGCCTTTATAAATTTGCAACTGGTTCTACTGCACTTGGAATAAAATCGGAAAGATTAAGCTATCTAAAATCGTTACTTCCCCCCGTAACCGAACAATCCGCCATTGCCAATTACCTAGACCAAGAAACCGCCAAAATCGACCGCTTGTGCGATACGGTCAATCAAACCATAGGTCGTCTGAAAGAATACCGCACCGCGCTGATTACTCAGGCGGTAACGGGGAAAATAAAAGTAACCGATGAATAAAGGGCATGGGTGGATTCAAGCCTACCTTGCAATCAATAAAATGGGAGCAAACGGATGCATACCGAACCATACTTTGAAAATGAAATCGAGCACAGCCTATTAACGGAAGGCGGTTATCAACAGGGCTTTGCAAAAGATTATGAAAAATCGACCGCACTTTTTCCTGCCGATGCCGTGGCATTTATTCAGACGACCCAACCGAAACTATGGGCGTATTTGGAAATGTCGCGTAAAGATAAGGCGAAAGACGAGCTGATCAAAGCGTTAAATCAAGAATTGAACATTAAAGGCAGCCTGCATGTGCTGCGCAATGGTTTCCGTGTGGCAAACCGTACGGCAAAAATGGCATATTTCGCCCCCAATTCCACTTTAAATGAAACCACGCAGCAGCAATACGATGCCAATATCGTCAAAATTACCCGCCAAGTGATTACCGAATGTAACGAGCGGATTGATATGGTATTGTCGGTAAACGGTATTCCTGTTATCACCATCGAATTAAAAAACGAAATGTCGGCAACCGGCTGGACGGTGGAAGATGCGATGCGCCAATACCGTCAAGATCGGAATCCGCAGGGCAAATTATTTGAATTTAAAAAACGTGCGTTGGTGCATTTTGCGGTGGATACGCAAGAAGTGCATATGACCACCAAGCTGGAAGGCGAGGGTACGCGCTTTTTGCCGTTTAACCGCGGTTTTAATGATGGCAAAGGCAATCCGCCGGTTGAAAACGATGTGCGCACGGCGTATTTGTGGCGCGAGGTGTTGCTTAAAGACAGCTTAATGGAATTGATTGGGCGCTTTTTGCATTTGAGCCGTGAAGAACGAAAAGTCCGCCTGAATTCGGGTTTCCGCTATATCACAACCGAGAGTATGATTTTTCCGCGTTTCCATCAGCTTGATGCGGTAAGAAAATTGATCGCCCACACTAAAGCGCACGGCGCGGGCAGAAATTATCTGATTCAGCATTCGGCAGGCTCCGGCAAGTCCAATACGATTGCTTGGCTGGCGCATCATTTGGCTTCTTTGCATAATGCCGCCGATGAAAAAATCTTTAACTCGGTGATTATCGTTACCGACCGCGTGGTGTTGGACAGACAGTTGCAAGAAACGGTGGCGCAATTTGAGCAAACCGATGGCGTGGTGCAGAAAATTGATAGGGATACCCACCAGCTTACCGCCGCGCTAGCGGCAAATGTGCCGATTATCATCACGACGATTCAAAAATTCCCTTATGTGATGCACAGTATCCAAACCAAAGCAAAACATGGCGAACACATTTCGCTTGATACCGAAGGCAAACGCTTTGCGGTCATCGTGGATGAAGCGCACAGTTCGCAAACGGGCGAGACGGCAAGCGAGTTGCGCCAGGTGTTGAACAAAAGCGGGATTGAAGCGGCAATTGCGGCTGAGTTTTTAGATTTGGAAGATGACGAGCTGCCTGAAGATATTGAAACGCAAAAAAATATCCTGCGCGAACAATTCAAACGCAGCCGCCAAGATAATTTAAGCTTTTTTGCTTTCACCGCTACGCCAAAATGGAAAACGTTGGCGTTGTTTGACGAACCGAACGAGCAAGGCAAAACGCCGTTTCATAGCTACACCATGAAACAGGCAATTGAAGAAGGCTTTATTTTGGATGTGTTGGCAAACTATACGACCTATAAACAATATTTCCGTTTATTGTGTACTGCTGATAGCAGTATTGAGCTTCCGAAACATAAAGCCAAAAAAGAGCTGATGCGTTTTGTGAATTTACATCCGAGCGTAATCAGTCAAAAGGTGGAAATCATTATCGAGCATTTTCAGTCGGTTACTCGCCATAAGATTGGCGGCTATGCTAAAGCGATGGTGGTTACGGGTTCGCGTGAAGCTGCGGTACGCTATAAATTGGCATTTGATGAGTATATTGCCGAAAAAGGGTATGAAGGGATCAAATCACTGGTGGCATTTTCAGGCAAAGTAATTCTGCCGGAACAAACCGAAAAAGAATATTCCGAACCCGGCATGAATGGCGGCATTAAGGAAACGGAGTTGCCGGAACAGTTTGACAGCGATAATTATCAAGTGCTTTTGGTGGCGGATAAATATCAAACCGGTTTTGACCAGCCGTTGTTGCATACCATGTTTGTCGATAAAGTGCTGTCGGGTGTGCAGGCGGTGCAGACGCTGTCTCGTTTAAACCGTACGGCAAAAGGCAAGGAAGATACGTTTGTACTGGATTTCGTCAATGACCGTGAAGACATTTATGCTGCTTTCAAACCGTATTATCAACGGACAGAGTTGGGCAAGATTCCGGATGATGAGAAGTTGGCAAGTTTAGGCAATACACTGGATGAATGGAAGATTTATACACAAAGTGATATTGATGAGTTTGCCGGTGTTTGGTTCGGCGGCGGTACTACACCAACCCATAGCGAACATAAAAAGCTCAATGCGATCATCGATAAAGCGATTGAAAAATATCTGCATATTTCAGACGACCCCGAGCATAATGAAGAACAGCAAAAGCTCTTTAAAAGCCAGTTGCAAAGTTATTTGAATCTTTATTTGTTTGTTTCGCAGATTTTGCCGTATGCCGATTCTATTCATGAGAAACGCTATGTTTATCTCAAAGCTTTGATGATGAAGCTGCCGCGCGGCAAACAAAGCGAAAAATTGGATTTGTCTAAAATGGCAATTTTGCAATATTACCGTTTGCAGCAAATCGGCGAAGGCTCAATCAAGCTGAACGAAGGCGAAGCCGAACCGCAAAAAGGCTCAACGGACGTAGGTACGGGACAAGTCAGCCTGACCGAAGAGCTGGATAAGCTGATTAAAGAGTTAAATGAAACATTTACAACCGAGTTTACATTGGCAGATCAGCTATTTTTTGAGTCTATTGAAAAATTTGCGCGCGAAAATCCGGATATTGTCGATGCAGCCAATAACAATCCTTTGCCATCTTTCATGAATTATTTCAATACACAGGTTGATGATTTGTTGATCGGATTGTTTGAGCAGTTTGGAGAGAGCGTTTCTAAAGTTTTGAATAATCCTCAAATCAAAAACAAAGTCTGCCGCCGATTGGCGAAGCAGATTTATGATAATGTCCATTTGGAAAAATAGTATGTTTTAAGGTCGTCTGAAAAGACGGCTTTATTTTCTGAGGAATGTTTGCTATTCATGAAGTTTCATTTTACTTTTCAGACGATCTTCTTCCAAATCCGAACAAATCAATCCATTCCATCTATTTCCCCTCTAAATATCATCCGTGCAAGCAACAATCGGTGCAATCGGTTAAAATGGGTCGTCTGAAATTTGTTTGACCGAATTGAGAAAACCATGTCCCAACAATACGTCTATTCTATGCTGCGCGTGAGCAAGGTTGTGCCGCCGCAGAAAACCATCATTAAAGATATTTCCCTCTCCTTTTTCCCCGGCGCGAAAATCGGTTTGCTCGGTTTGAACGGCGCGGGCAAGTCCACCGTGCTGCGGATTATGGCGGGTGTAGATAAGGAATTTGAGGGCGAAGCCGTGCCGATGGGCGGCATCAAAATCGGCTATCTGCCGCAAGAGCCGGAGCTTGATCCTGAGAAAACCGTGCGCGAGGAAGTGGAAAGCGGTTTGGGCGAAGTGGCTGCGGCGCAGAAACGTTTGGAAGAAGTGTATGCCGAGTATGCCAATCCTGATGCGGATTTTGACGCGCTGGCGGAAGAACAGGGTCGCTTGGAAGCGATTATTGCGGCAGGTTCGTCCACGGGCGGCGGTGCGGAACACGAATTGGAAATCGCCGCCGATGCGCTGCGCCTGCCGGAATGGGATGCCAAAATCGGCAATCTGTCCGGCGGTGAAAAACGCCGCGTCGCCTTGTGCAAACTCTTGTTGAGCAAGCCGGATATGCTGCTGTTGGACGAGCCGACCAACCACTTGGACGCTGAATCGGTTGAATGGCTGGAGCAATTCTTGGTGCGCTTCCCCGGCACGGTGGTCGCGGTAACGCACGACCGCTACTTCCTCGACAACGCCGCCGAATGGATTTTGGAACTCGACCGCGGCCACGGTATTCCGTGGAAAGGCAATTACTCGTCTTGGCTGGAGCAGAAAGAAAAACGCTTGGAAAACGAGGCGAAATCCGAAGCCGCGCGCGTGAAAGCGATGAAGCAGGAATTGGAATGGGTGCGCCAAAATGCCAAAGGCCGCCAAGCCAAGTCCAAAGCGCGTTTGGCACGTTTTGAAGAAATGAGCAACTACGAATACCAAAAACGCAATGAAACGCAGGAAATCTTCATTCCCGTCGCCGAGCGTTTGGGTAACGAAGTGATTGAATTTGTGAATGTTTCCAAATCGTTTGGCGACAAAGTGCTGATTGACGATTTGAGCTTCAAAGTACCTGCGGGCGCGATTGTCGGCATCATCGGCCCGAACGGCGCGGGTAAATCGACACTGTTTAAAATGATTGCGGGCAAAGAGCAGCCCGATTCCGGCGAAGTGAAAATCGGGCAAACCGTGAAAATGAGCCTGATTGACCAAAGCCGCGAAGGTTTGCAAAACGACAAAACCGTGTTCGACAACATCGCCGAAGGCCGCGACATTTTGCAGGTCGGGCAGTTTGAAATCCCCGCCCGCCAATATTTGGGTCGTTTCAACTTTAAAGGCAGCGACCAAAGCAAAATCGCTGGACAGCTTTCCGGCGGCGAACGCGGGCGTTTGCACTTGGCAAAAACCTTGTTGAGCGGCGGCAACGTCTTGCTGCTGGACGAACCGTCCAACGACCTCGACGTGGAAACCCTGCGCGCGCTGGAAGACGCATTGCTGGAATTTGCCGGTAGCGTAATGGTGATTTCGCATGACCGCTGGTTCCTCGACCGCATAGCCACGCATATTCTGGCGTGCGAAGGCGATTCGAAATGGGTGTTCTTCGACGGCAACTATCAGGAATACGAAGCCGATAAGAAACGCCGTTTGGGCGAAGAGGGCGCGAAACCGAAACGGATTAAATATAAACCGGTAACGCGTTGATAGGAAAATAAGAAAACGTCGTCTGAAAACTTGAAAAAGGGTTTTCAGACGACGTTTTTGTTAAGCAGGGATTGTTCGGGCGTTGTTTGTCTAACGGGTTGATTCATAATATATAACGCCTGCTGAGGCAGAGAATAGGTCGTCTGAAAACGTGTGGTGCTTGTTTTCAGACGACCTTTTTGTATGCAGTCCGTTATTTTTGCTTACGCAGTTGCGGGTGGTTTTTCAGATTGTCCAAGAGGATGTCAATCATACGCGGTGCGGTTTGGGCAAGGTCGAAACTTTTGTCGGACGAGAGCCAACGCCAAATCAGACCGTCCAGCATCGATTTGATGAAGATAACCGCCATGTCGGTATCCAAATCTTCGGATAAGGCATGTTGGGCAATGGATTTGGTCAGGACTTCGGTAATTTTCTCGCGCCAAATCGCTTGATGTTTATCCGCAATGTTGATGACGGCGGCGTTCTGCTCGGTGTGTTCGCATTTTAAAAACAGGATGCTGTGGAATTTATAGTGGATGTCGTTGGTTTGCAGGCGTGTGAAAAAGTGCATCAAGGTACGGCGGAAAAGCGGCCACTCTTGTTCATCGCTATCGGTCGCGTCCTGCTGCATGCAGTTTTCGATGTCGTCGCAAATGCGCTGGAAGAGGGCGTCGAACAAGTCTTCTTTGTTTTTGAAATGCCAATACAACGCGCCGCGCGTCACGCCGGCGGCCTGGGCGATTTCGTTGAGCGAAGTGCGCGCGATGCCTTTTTGGTAGAAGGGTTCCAGCGCGGCGAGCATGAGATGTTCTTTGGTTTTAAGGGCTTCGGTTTTGGTTTTCCGCATGATGCCTGTTTCAAGTTAAGTGGAATGTTGGGGATTATAAAAAATACTTTGTATCCATGCAAGCATGTATGTATAATGACTCCTGTAATTGAGATTGGCTCTCAAATATAAACTCTTTTTTCAGACGACCTGCTTCAGATATTGAAGCAGGCGATTGTTGTTTTCGGAACCAAAAATCGGCTCTGATAACAAAGTATATAGTGAAACTTCATAACAATTATCTAGATAGGAAAATCAATGATTTTTGATGCTTCTAAGGTGATGCGCATGGCGGCAATCGCTGCCGCTACTGCGTTGGCTCTCTCAGCGTGTAACAAAGGCACCGATGCGACGCAAGGTGCAAAAGATGGAAAAGGGCAGCAGGCAGCTGCACAAAAAGAAGCTCCGCCCCCTGTGGTCGGTGTCGTTACCGTCCATCCTGAAACCGTCGCGCTGACGACCGAGCTGCCGGGTCGGTTGGAGTCGCTGCGTACCGCGGATGTCCGCGCCCAAGTCGGCGGTATCATCCAAAAACGCCTGTTTCAAGAGGGCAGCTATGTCCGCGCCGGACAGCCGCTTTACCAAATCGATAGTTCCACCTATGAAGCAAATCTGGAAAGCTCGCGCGCCCAGTTGGCAAGCGCGCAGGCAACCCTTGCCAAAGCCAATGCCGACTTGGCGCGTTACAAACCACTGGTTGCCGCCGATGCCATCAGCAAACAGGACTACGATGCGGCGGTAACGGCGAAACGTTCCGCCGAAGCAAGCGTCAAAGCAGCGCAAGCGGCAATCAAATCTGCCGGTATCAATCTGAACAGGGCGCGCATTACTGCGCCGATTTCCGGTTTCATCGGTCAGTCTAAGGTGTCCGAAGGTACACTGTTGAACGCGGGCGATACGACCGTACTGGCGACTATCCGTCAAACCAATCCTATGTATGTGAACATTACTCAATCCGCGACCGAAGTGATGAAGCTGCGCCAACAGGTTGCCGAGGGCAAATTGTCGGGCGTGGACGGCGCGATTGAAGTGGGTATCAAGTTCGACAACGGCGAAGTTTATCCGCATAAAGGCCGTTTGCTGTTCTCCGATCCGTCTGTTAACGAAACAACCGGACAAATCACGCTGCGCGCGTCAGTGCCGAACGACAAAAATATCCTGATGCCCGGTCTTTATGTGCGAGTCCTGATGGATCAGGTAGCTGTTGCTAATGCCTTTGTCGTACCGCAGCAGGCAGTAACGCGCGGTACGAAAGATACTGTAACGATTGTGAACGCCAAAGGCGAAATGGAGTCGCGCGAGGTAACAGTCGCTCGGCAGCAGGGAACCAACTGGATTATCACTGCGGGTCTGAACGACGGCGACAAAGTCGTTGTGGACGGCACCAGCATCGCCGCCATGATGGGTGCGAAAAAGGTTACGCCTAAAGAATGGACGCCTGCCGGAAGTGCTGCAGAAGCCGTGCCCAAAGCTGCTTCCGAAGTGAAGAAAGACGCTCAGACGACCTCTGAAGCCAAACCGGCATCCGCAGCTAAATAAGGAAGGCATCAATGGCTAAGTTTTTTATCGACCGCCCCATCTTTGCATGGGTCATTGCGATTTTTATTATCGCAGCGGGTGTTATCGGCATTAGGAGTTTGCCGGTTTCCCAATATCCGTCCGTTGCCGCTCCGACCATTACGCTGACCGCTACTTATCCGGGCGCGTCCGCGCAGGTGATGGAAGACAGCGTGCTTGCCGTTATTGAACGCAATATGAACGGTGTGGAAGGTTTGGACTACATGAGCACTTCCGCCGACTCCAGCGGCAGAGGCAGCGTAAGTTTGACGTTTACGCCTGAAACCAATGAGGATCTGGCGCAGGTGGATGTGCAGAACAAACTCTCCGAAGTATTGAGCAATCTGCCTGCTACCGTGCAGCAATATGGTGTTACCGTATCGAAAGCGCGTTCCAACTTCCTGATGATTGTAATGCTTTCGTCAGACGTACAGTCCACCGAGGAAATGAACGACTACGCACAGCGCAATATCGTTCCCGAGTTGCAGCGTATCGACGGTGTAGGCTCGGTACGGTTGTTCGGTGCGCAACGCGCCATGCGCATTTGGATTGATCCGAAAAAACTGCAAAACTACAACCTGTCGTTTTCTGCGGTAACCAACGCGCTTGCAACACAAAACATCCAAATTTCAGCGGGTTCTATCGGTTCTCTGCCTGCTGTGCCGGGACAGACCATTTCGGCGACCGTTACGGCGCAAGGTCAATTGAGTACGGCTGAAGAGTTCGGCAACATCATTTTGGTATCCAATACCGACGGCTCGAATGTCTATCTGAAAGATGTGGCGAAAGTCAGCTTGGGTATGGAAGACTATTCTTCTTCCACCCGCCTGAACGGTGTGAACACCACCGGTATGGCGGTGATGTTGTCCAACAGCGGTAATGCTTTGGCAACCGCCACCGCAGTGAAGGAAAAAATGGCGACCCTGCAAAAATACTTCCCGCAGGGTATGAGCTGGAAAACGCCTTACGATACTTCCAAATTCGTCGATATTTCGATTGAGAAAGTGATCCATACGCTTTTGGAAGCCATTGTATTGGTATTTTTGGTGATGTTCCTATTCCTGCAAAACATCCGCTATACGCTGATTCCGACTATTGTCGTGCCGATTTCGCTGTTGGGCGGTTTTGCCTTCATCTCTTATATGGGCATGTCGATTAACGTATTGACCATGTTTGCGATGGTATTGGTCATCGGTATCGTGGTCGACGATGCGATTGTGGTCGTTGAAAACGTCGAGCGTATTATGGCGACGGAAGGTTTGCCGCCTAAAGCCGCGACCAAAAAAGCGATGGGTCAGATTTCCGGCGCGGTGGTCGGTATTACCGCCGTCCTGATTTCCGTATTTGTGCCTTTGGCAATGTTCAGCGGTGCAACCGGTAATATTTATAAACAGTTCGCTTTAACCATGGCGGCATCGATTGCATTCTCCGCATTCCTTGCACTGACGCTGACGCCGGCATTGTGCGCCACCATGCTCAAGCCGATTCAGAAGGGGCATCACGAAGAGAAAAAAGGTTTCTTCGGCTGGTTCAATAAAAAATTTGATAGCTGGACACACGGTTATGAAGGCTGGGTTGCCAAAGTGTTGCGTAAGACTTTGCGCATGATGGTTGTTTACATCGGTTTGGCGGCTGTCGGCGTATTCCTGTTTATGCGCTTGCCGACTTCTTTCTTGCCGACCGAAGACCAAGGCTTCGTCATGGTCAGCGTGCAACTGCCCGCGGGTGCGACCAAAGAGCGTACCGATGCGACATTGGCGCAAGTTACCCAGTTGGCGAAAAGCATTCCTGAAATTGAAAATATCATTACTGTTTCCGGTTTCAGCTTTTCGGGCAGCGGTCAAAATATGGCTATGGGTTTTGCCATACTTAAAGACTGGAATGAGCGTAAAACTCCGGGCAGCGATGCAACGTCTATTTCAAACAAGCTGACTGGTATGATGATGGGTACGCTTAAAGACGGTTTCGGTATCGCTATTACGCCTCCTCCAATTATGGAGTTGGGTAACGGCTCGGGTCTGACCATCAACCTGCAAGACCGCAACAATACCGGTCATGCCGCATTGCTGGCGAAGCGCAACGAATTGATCGGCAAAATGCGCGAAAGCGGTCTGTTTGACCCGAGCACCGTCCGTGCCAGCGGTCTGGAGGATGCGCCGCAATTGAAAATCGACATCGACCGGGCCGCTGCTGCCGCACAGGGCATTTCGTTCTCAGACATCCGAACGACCCTGGCTTCCTCTTTGGGTTCGTCTTATGTCAACGACTTCCCGAACCAGGGTCGTCTGCAACGCGTGATGGTTCAGGCTGATGCTTCTGCTCGTATGCAGCCGTCCGACATCCTGAATTTGACTGTGCCCAACAGTTCCGGTGTCGCTGTCCCGCTTTCTACCATTGCTACTGTTTCCTGGCAGACAGGTACGGAACAAAGCGTCCGCTTCAACGGCTATCCCTCTATGGAACTTTCCGGCTCTCCGGCTACCGGTGTTTCATCCGGCCAAGCAATGGCTGCGGTACAGCAAATGGTTGACGAAATGGGCGGCGGTTACAGCCTAGAATGGGGCGGTCAGTCGCGCGAAGAAGCCAAAGGCAGTTCGCAAACCTTGATTTTGTACGGCTTGGCGATTGCTTCTGTATTCTTGGTGCTTGCCGCGCTTTATGAAAGCTGGTCTATCCCGCTGGCAGTTATCCTCGTGATTCCGTTGGGTTTGATTGGCGCGGCATTGGGTGTTACCGGGCGTAATACGTTTGAAGCTCTGTTGGGCAGTATCCCCTCGTTTACCAATGATATTTACTTCCAAGTCGGCTTTGTAACCGTAATGGGCTTGAGTGCGAAAAACGCGATTTTGATTATCGAGTTTGCCAAAGACCTGCAAGCGCAAGGCAAGAGCGCACTGGAAGCCGCGCTGGAAGCCGCACGCCTGCGTTTCCGTCCGATTATTATGACTTCGTTTGCCTTCATTTTGGGCGTGGTTCCGCTGTATATTGCCAGCGGTGCCAGCTCAGCCAGCCAGCGTGCCATCGGTACGACTGTGTTCTGGGGTATGTTGATCGGTACGATTTTGTCCGTGTTCCTTGTGCCGCTCTTTTATGTCATCGTGCGCAAATTCTTTAAGGAAAGCGCGCACGAACATGAAATGGCCGTGAAACACGCTGCCGAAGCAGGCATGATTTCCCACGAAGATCAAAATACGGACAACAAGCACTAGCAAAAAGGTCGTCTGAAACCCGAAATACGGTTTCAGACGACCCCAAGGAATCCTTATGAACAAAATGACATTCAAAACGGTATTGAGTACCGTCGCCGCAGCCGTCGCGCTGTCCGCCTGTACCATGATCCCGAAATATGAACAACCGCAGGTCGAAGTTGCCGAAACTTTCAAATACGACACCTTCGACGACGGCATCCGCGCCGCCGACTTGGGCTGGCAGGACTTCTTTGCCGACCCGCGCCTGCACCGCCTTATCGACATCGCGTTGGAACGCAATACCGACCTGCGCACCGCCGCGCTGAACGCCGAAATCTACCGCAAACAATACATGATTGTCCGAAACGACCTGCTGCCGAGCATAAACGCCAGCGGTACCGGTACGCGGACAGGCAGCTTGAGTGGCGGCGTTACCCGCAGCGAATACAGTGTCGGTTTGGGCGCGGCAGCGTACGAGCTGGACCTTTTCGGACGCGTCCGCAGCAACAGCCAAGCCGCATTGCAAGGTTATTTCAGCGTAGCCGCGAACCGCGATGCTGCCCACCTTGCCCTGATTGCCGCCGTTGCCAAAGCCCATTTCAACGAGCTGTACGCCCAAGAATCAATGGCATTGGCGCAGCGTGTACTCAAAACCCGCGAAACCACCTACAAACTTTCCCAAATGCGCCACAAAGCAGGCGTGATTTCCGCCGTCGATTTGCGTCAACAGGAAGCCCTGATTGAATCCGCCAAAGCCGATTACGCGAACGCCGTCAAAAACCGCGAACAAGCCCGCAATGCCTTGGCGACCCTGATTAACCACCCCCTGCCGGAAGACCTGCCTGCCGCGCTGCCTTTGAGCAAACAGTTCAAAATCACCCGTCTGCCTGCCGGCTTGAGTTCCGAAGTTCTGCTCAACCGTCCCGACATCCGCGCCGCAGAACACTCGCTCAAACAAGCCAATGCCAACATCGGCGCAGCGCGTGCCGCCTTCTTCCCCACCATCAGCCTGACCGGATCGGTCGGTACAGCGTCCGGCGAGTTGAGCGGCCTCTTCAAGAGCGGTACAGGCATCTGGTCGTTCGCCCCCTCCATTACCCTGCCGATTTTCAACTGGGGTAGCAATAAAGCGAATCTTGACGTAGCCACGCTGCGTAAAGAGGCGCAAATCGTCGCGTACGAAGCCGCCGTCCAAGCCGCTTTCCAAGACGTATCCAACGCCTTGGTCGCACGCGAGCAACTCGACAAGAGCTACGCCGCGCTAAACAAACAAAGCCGCGCCTACAACGATACCTTACGTCTCATCAATCTGCGCTACAAACACGGCGTATCCAACGCCCTCGACCTGCTTGACGCAGAACGCAGCAGCTATGGCGCAGAAACCGCGTTGCTTGCCAACCAGCTCACCCGCCTCGAAAACCTCGCCGACCTCTATAAAGCACTCGGGGGCGGTTTGAAACGCGAAACCGTTGGCCAGTCAGCCGCGCAGCAGTAAGACTGTTTGAAATAAGCGGCATTAAAAACGTCGTCTGAAAACCGGATATCCGGTTTGAACTGCACCCCAAAAGTTGGACACATCCCCTCCAACTCACAAGGTGCAGTTTTTTTATGACCAAATATACATTACACTTCAAATACCAAACCGTACTCCACTACCTGCATATACGCAACCAACAGCGTACCGCAGACCACTACGGCATCTCCCGAACCCACCTGCGACGATGGATACGCGCCTATCAAGAAGGCGGCATCGGCGCACTTGAACATCCCCAGTCCAAAACCATGCCCCAACACCGC
>NZ_CALNWV010000040.1:0-22870 GCF_940793045.1 Neisseria sp. Marseille-Q2251 | reverse complement strand
CGGGATGTCTTCGTTTCCGAAGACGAGCGTTTCTACGTCAACCGCCTCACCTCCGTCACCTTCAACGGCAAGGAACTGGTGCGCTACGACTACGACGGCTACGGCGATTTGACCGCCGTTTACGGACGCGACGGCAAAAAACTGCGCGGTTTCGTCTACCGCAACCACATCATGGTCGAACACAGCCAGCCCGACGGACTGGTGTCCCGCTACGAATACGACCGTTACGACACCGACGGCAAAGTGCTTAAAAGCAGCAACAACCTCGGCGAAGAATGGACGTTCGACTACCGCAAAGACCATACCGTCGTTACCGACGCATTGGGTCGGACGGAAGTGTACGGTTTTGACGAAAACCGGGAACTCATTTACCGCATCGACGCCGACGGACAACGCAGCGACAGCGAACGTGACAGCTATGGTCGCATTACCGTAGAACGCGACCCGCTCGGACGCGAAACCCGCTATCTCTACGATACCGAAGGCAACGTCATCGCCATCACCGCCCCGGACGGCAGCAGCACCCAAATCGACTACCACGAAACCCTCAACCTGCCGGTTGCCGTTAACGATCCCGCAGGCAGGATTACCGCCTACGATTACGACAAACGTGGCAACCTCATCAGTATCACCGACCCCGCCGGTTACACCACCAGCTACGGCTACAACGCCCGATGGCTGCCCGAAACCGTTACCGACGCCTTAGGCAAAACCCGACGCCTACACTACGACACCCTCGACCAGCTCGTCTGCTTTACCGACTGTACCGGCGAAACCACCCGTTTCGGTTACACCGAATACGGCGATCTCGAAACCGTTACCGATGCGCTGGGCCATACCACCCGCCACCATTACGACGCAGCGGGCAACCCCGTCCGTACCGACTATCCCGACGGCAGTCACGAAACCTTCGAATACGACCGCCTCAACCGGCTGACCGCCCACATCGACGGGCTCGGTGCCAAAACCGCCTACGAACTCGCGGTGGACGGACTGCCGCTCAAACGCACCAACGCGCTGGGCCATACCTTCGCCTACGCCTACGACAAAGCCCGCCGTCTGACCGTCCTCACCAACGAGAACGGCGAAACCTACCGTCTCGATTACGACCCGACCGACAACCTGATCCAAGAAACCGGCTGGGACGGCAAAATCACCGCCTACGGCTACGATGCCGCCGGACAACTGGTCCAACAGACCGAATACGGCCAAAGCACCGATAAAGGTCGTCTGAAAGAGCGTCCCGAAACTTGGCACATCCACCGGTTCAAACGCAACATCCTCGGCCAACTGATCGAAAAACAAAGCCGCAAAGTCTCCGGCCGCAACGGACAAAGCAAAGACGAAGGCATCAGCCGCACCCGTTTCGAATACGACCCCGTTACCGGCAACTTGACCAAAGCCCGAAACCACCACAGCAGCGTCGAACTCGCCTACGACGAACTCGACCGCCTCATCGGCGAAACCACCGTCCACAACGGCCAAAGCGCCACCGTAGGCTACCGATACGACCCGTTGGGCAACCGCATCCGCACCATCCTGCCCGACGGCCGCCAGATCGATTACCTGTACTACGGCAGCGGACACCTGCACCAAATCAGCCTCGACGGCGAAGTCGTCAGCGACATCGAACGTGACAAACTGCACCGCGAAATCCAAAGGACACAGGGCAGCATCAGCAGCCTGTACGACTACGACCCCATGGGTCGTCTGAAAAACCAACGTACCGTTTGGAGCGGCACACAAACACCCCGCGGCAAACAAAACCCGCTGGCCGGCGGCGCCGTCAACCGCCGCTACGCCTACGACAAAGCCGGCAACCTGATTCAAAGCGCCGACCAAAGAAGCGGCGTCCTCAATTACGTTTACGACAAAATCGGGCGGATTCAGGAAGCCCGCAACAGCCAAACCGGCCGCAGCGAAACCTTCGCCTTCGACCCCGCCCACAACATCCTCGACATCCCAACATCTACTCCCTCTCCCGTGGGAGAGGGCTGGGGAGAGGGCAAAATGACCGCTCCGATTTCAGAAGGCCCCCAAACTCAAGGTCGTCTGAAATCACCTGCCAACCCTAACCTTGTCAGCGGCAACCGCCTCAAAGAATACAACGGCATCGAATACACCTACGACGCCTTGGGCAACCTGATCTACCGCCAGCTGCCTGATGGCGAAAACCAATATTACCAATACGACCTAGAAAACCAACTCGTCCGCGCCGAAATCAAAAAGCCCGCCGGCAATACCGAGATTTGGGAATACGCCTACGACCCGTTTGGACGACGCCTCTCCAAAGAGCGCCAAGACAAACTCGCCTGGACGAGCACCGACCCCAAACGCACCCACTTCGTCTGGGACGGCAGCCGCCTATTGCAGGAGTACACCTACAAAGGCAGCTACACCTATATCTACACCGACCAAGACAGCTACGAACCGTTGGCGCAAGTCTTTGACAACGCCAAAGACGGCAAACAATACCTCAGCTATTTCCATACCGACCAAATCGGCATCCCGCGCGAGATGACCGACGTCCACGGCAATCTGTTGTGGTACGGCGAATACACCGCTTGGGGTCGTCTGAAAAAGGATGAGCGGGTTTATAAGGATGCGCATCAGCCGTTTAGATTGCAGAACCAATACTTCGATGAAGAGACCGGGCTGCATTACAACCTGATGCGCTATTACGAGCCTGAAGTCGGGCGGTTTGTGAATCAGGATCCGATTGGGTTGTTTGGTGGAGATAATCTATATTCATTTGGTAATCAAGTATTGGATTTTATCGATCCACTTGGTTTAAAAATTTATGGTCATAGAAAAAACGGAACATTTAGGAAAAAACCTGGACCGAAATCTAAGAAGAAAAGCGCGGGCAAAGGGGAATGTATCCAAAATAAAAAAGATGGTGATGCTCGCGAAGCCTTACATAAAAAAGACTTAGATGCCCAATATGGGGCTGACCGTATATTGAGTCAGAAACACTTGAGAAATAAAAAGGGCGAAATTGTCAGTGACCCTGTAACGGGTGAATCTCGTAAGCTTGATTTTGTGATTAAGGGGGCTGGTAAAAATGGTGGTGGACATGCTCAGGAAGTAACTAGTTTGACTGCATCTAAGACAGCACAACGTGCTAAAGAATTAAGGATTAGAAATTCTGGGGGTGTTTATGTTAGAGATGGGACATCCCTAATTAAAGTAGATGAATTATCTGAAATTATCCGTTTGAAATAGAAAGGAATCTCATGGAAGTAAATGATATAGTTTTATTTGATTTTGATGCATTTATTTCAGGAAGTAAAGATGTTGATTACCAAAAAGCAATAAAAAAAATGTCTTTGTCTTTGATGAAATTTTTAATAGAAAATGATTTGTTGGTAGATATAAATCCTTTTAATCAAGATGGATCAGTAAAAAAGGATTTAATTATTAAGAAATCAAATTTAACGGATGAAGGTTTTCAATTATTTGTTAAACCAGTAAATAACTGGTGGAATGCTTTGGATAGGGGAACTCCTCCCGAGAAAGTTACTATTTTGGAGAATGGGTTGAAAAAAATTCGTGCTGCGAAAAAGTAATTTTCTAGCAAGCCGTAGCCCGCACAAAACCTTCAGTCCTGACGTAGGGTGTGTGCGGTACGCACGCACGCGGTTTTTGCTTTTCAGACGACCTCACTATCTTCTTTGAGGTCGTCTGAACCATTTGTTCTTTAACAATCTCATTAACAGTTAACATACGAGGTCGTCTGAAAACCGACTTTCAGACGACCTTTACCAAATCGCCTCCCTCGACGGCGGTGCACGGCTGCCGTTTGCTGAAGTTGATTTTGGCTACGGCGATTTGACCGCCGTTTACGGACGTGACGGCAAAAAACTGCGCGGTTTCGCCTACCGCAACCACATCATGGTCGAACACAGCCAGCCCGACGGACTGATGTCCCGCTACGAATACGACCGTTACGACACCGACGGCAAAGTGCTCAAGAGCAGCAACAACCTCGGCGAAGAATGGACGTTCGACTACCGCAAAGACCATACCGTCGTTACCGACGCATTGGGTCGGACGGAAGTGTACGGTTTCGACGAAAACCAAGAACTCGTCTACCGCATTGACGCCGACGGACAGCGCAGCGACAGCGAACGCGACAGCGAACGCGACAGCTACGGCCGCATTACCGTAGAACGCGACCCCCTCGGACGCGAAACCCGCTATCTCTACGATACCGAAGGCAACGTCATCGCCATCACCGCGCCGGACGGCAGCAGCACCCAAATCGACTACCACGAAACCCTCAACCTGCCGGTTGCCGTCAACGATCCCGCAGGCAGGATTACCGCCTACGATTACGACGGACGCGGCAACCTCGTCAGCATCACCGACCCCGCCGGTTACACCACCCGCTACGGCTACAACGCCCAATGGCTGCCCGAAACCGTTACCGATGCCTTAGGTAAAACCCGACGCCTACACTACGACACCCTCGACCAACTCGTCTGCTTTACCGACTGTATCGGCGAAACCACCTGCTTCGGTTACACCGAATACGGCGATCTCGAAACCGTTACCGATGCGCTGGGCCATACCACCCGCCACCACTACGACGCAGCGGGCAACCCCGTCCGTACCGATTATCCCGACGGCAGTCACGAAACCTTCGAATACGACCGCCTTAACCGTCTGACTGCCTACATCGACGGACTCGGTGCCAAAACCGCCTACGAACTCGCAGTGGACGGACTGCCGCTCAAACGCACCAACGCGCTGGGCCATACCTTCGCCTACGCCTACGACAAAGCCCGCCGTCTGACCGTCCTCACCAACGAAAACGGCGAAACCTACCGTCTCGATTACGACCCGACCGACAACCTGATCCAAGAAACCGGCTGGGACGGCAAAATCACCGCCTACGGCTACGATGCCGCCGGACAACTGGTCCAACAGACCGAATACGGCCAAAGCACCGATAAAGGTCGTCTGAAAGAGCGTCCCGAAACTTGGCACATCCACCATTTCAAACGCAACATCCTCGGCCAACTGATCGAAAAACAAAGCCGCAAAGTCTCCGGCCGCAACGGACAAAGCAAAGACGAAGGCATCAGCCGCACCCGTTTCGACTACGACCCCATTACCGGCAACCTGACCAAAGCCCGCAACCAACACAGCAGCGTCGAACTCGCCTACGACGAACTCGACCGACTCATCGGCGAAACCACCGTCCACAACGGCCAAAGCGCCACCGTAGGCTACCGATACGACCCGTTGGGCAACCGCATCCGCACCATCCTGCCCGACGGCCGCCATATCGATTACCTCTACTACGGCAGCGGACACCTGCACCAAATCAGCCTCGACGGCGAAGTCGTCAGCGACATCAAACGCGACAAACTGCACCGCGAAATCCAAAGGACGCAGGGCAGCATCAGCAGCCTGTACGACTACGACCCCATGGGTCGTCTGAAAAGCCAGCGTACCGTCCGGAGCGGCACACAAACGCTTCACGGCAAACAAAACCCGCTGGCCGGCGGCGCCGTCAACCGCCGCTACGCCTACGACAAAGCCGGCAACCTGATTCAAAGTGCCGACCAAAGAAGCGGCGTCCTCCATTACGTTTACGACAAAATCGGACGCATTCAGGAAGCCTGCAACAGCCAAACCGGCCGCAGCGAAACCTTCGCCTTCGACCCCGCCCACAACATCCTTTCCGACAAAACGGCAGAAGGGAAGGGTAAAGGCAACAACATCAGCAGCGGCAACCGCTTCAAAGAATACAACGGCATCGAATACACCTACGACGCATTGGGCAATTTGATCTACCGCCAGCTGCCCAATGGCGAAAACCAATATTACCAATACGATCTCGAAAACCAACTCGTCCGCGCCGAAATCAAAAAGCCAGCCGGCAATACCGAGATCTGGACCTACGCCTATGACCCGTTCGGACGACGCCTTTCCAAAGAACGCCAAGACAAACTCGCCTGGACGAGTACCGACCCGAAACGCACCCACTTCGTCTGGGAGAGACCGGGCTGCATTACAACCTGATGAGGTATTACGAGCCTGAGGCGGGTCGGTTTGTGAATCAGGACCCGATTGGGTTGCTGGGTGGAGATAATCTTTATTGGTTTGCTCCGAGTGTACAGGCTTGGGTTGACCCGTTAGGATTAGCTACTCGACCTAATAATGGGAAATACCATATTTTCTTTGACCATAAGTTAGATTCAGGAATTAGATATTCAAGTGATGCTGTGCAATTTAATGATGCAAATAAGGCATTTATTAAAAAAATGGAATCTAACCCATCATTTAAACGGGATATGCTTAATCGTTATCCTGAATTAAAAGAATGGATGAAATCTGGAGATATGAGTTCAAGTCCCAATTGGGGAAAAGGTAAAAATAAACAGGGACTAACATGGCATCATCATGAGGATACAAAAAGGTTGGTACTGGTTGATTATAATGACCATAGAAGAAATCATGGTCTATATCACCCACAAAGAAAAGGCGGAAGAAGTATATGGGGAGGTGGTAGACCAGGTCGGCGAGGAAAATTAAACGGTCGCACTGGTAAACCATTAGGTAAATGTTAATTTAACCACAGAAGGAACAAAAAATGAATTTAGATAATTTTTTTAGAAGAAAAATTAGCATATCAGAAATTATTGATTGTGCTAGATTATTTAATGATGAAGATACTGATAAATTTGCAAAATTTCCATACATATATATTTCCTCTGATGAAGATGAGAGTATCCTTGATTTAGAGACGGTTTGTTATTTGGATAACGGTCCAAAAATAGTGGATGGAAAAGAAGTTTTTCCTGATTTTGTAAATGAGAATGGATTGGATATTTTATGTAGTGGGGATGTATTTATGGATATTTACGATGACTTAGATGAACGGTATCCAAATTTTACAAAAGATCAATTTATTGATGCTCTAAATTATTACATGGATAATGATGATTACATTGAATTTTAAATCTATAATTCAGGTATTATTTCAGATCCCCTCTCTGCGATTAACTGACATATCAGCCTAAAGAAACGAAGCTACATCACAACCTGATGCGTGACTACGAGTCTCAAACTAGGCAGTTTGTTTAATCAGGATCTGATTGGGTTGTTGAGTATACATGACCTTTTTTCAGACGACCTTAATATTTTATTGAGGTCGTCTGAAATATTTGTTCTTTAGATAAATAATCTACATTGTGGGGCTTGTTCTAATAGTCAGGGTGGTAAATTAAGTGCATTCTCAAGAAGAATGGGTAATATAATAGATTCTAGAAATGGAAAGAAAAAATAGAGTAATCTATAAAATTAAAGCGAGGAAATATAGTTAATGAATAAATTTGTATTGGAATTAAAGCAGAAGGCTATTTGTGCTAAATATGGTTCTGATTTTAGCCCACTTTCTGATAACGATATGATAGCTATAGCTATAGATACTATCGGGAAACAACCAATATCTGGACGTAGGGAACTGAGAGTTACGGATAATCTTGATGAAATTACATGGTTTATTTACTGTGGAGAATATAGTTCTGATGATGATTTCTTTCAACCTTTGCATGTGAGCCATTTGGAATCTTTACTTCCAATGGTTATGCCGTATTTAGCCCTAATGGAAGGATTTGGTTTTGTAATTGATAATGAAGGGTATGAGGATGTATGGTGCTTTGCACATCAGGCATGACTATTATGAATCTTAGTAAACTGTATTTCATATGGAACTTTTAATGCTGATGTAGGATATATGCGAAATACACGCGGTTTTTGGTTTTCAGAAGACCTTCAATTTATTCTACCGAAAATGAGCGTAACAGATATTGACTTTTTGTGAGAAAGGTCTGTGACTGATAAATATACTTACGCTACACCAATTTCTAAAAGTAATAGTAAAAAAGAAAAAATGATGACTCTTTATCAAATATTCTCTGCTGTTGATAATGAAGATGCGTATGTGGACTTAAAACAAGATGATAGAGAAATCGTGGAATTTATTAATTACAATAAAGGTAATTATACAGATGAAGCAGTTTTTATAACTCAGAGTGGATATACCTCCAAAAATATTTCTAAAACAGATTATATTCAAACAATTCCTAAGATGTTATTGTTCTCTGAAACTTTCATTAATAAATTAGCTGATAAATTAAAAAATGAATTAGATTTTTTTCCGGCTAAACTTAGAATCAAGAATGATGAATTTAAATTTTTCCTTGGAAAAATTAAATTAACTGCTAAATTAGTAGATATGGAAAAATCAAATTTTTATGAAATAGATGGAGAGAAGTTTATTGATTATCCACCTGTATTTTTGGGAAATATATCTGGTTTTGAGTTTTGTGCAAAAGATATAAATGATGATTTAATTTGGGCTTTTTCTGATAAATTCAAAGAATTAGTTGTGAGTAATAATTTGAAGATGGAGTTTCTTCCTCTAACATGAAATATTCTGTAAGTAAGTTATAGCAAGCCGCAGCCCCGCACAAAACCTTCAGTCCTGACGTAGGGTGTGTGCGGTACGCACGCACGCGGTTTCTGTTTTTCAGACGACCTCACTATCTTCTTTGAGGTCGTCTGAACCATTTGTTCTTTAACAATCTCATTAGCAGTTAACATAGAGGTCGTCTGAAATGAAAACGGCGAAACCTACCGTCTCGATTACGACCAAACCGACAACCTGATCCAAGAAACCGGCTGGGACGGCAAAATCACCGCCTACGGCTACGATGCCGCCGGACAACTGGTTCAACAGACCGAATACGGTCAAAGCAATAGCCAAGGTCGTCTGAAAGACCGTCCCGAAACTTGGCACATCCACCATTTCAAACGCAACATCCTCGGCCAACTGATCGAAAAACAAAGCCGCAAAGTCTCCGGCCGCAACGGACAAAGCAAAGACGAAGGCATCAGCCGCACCCGTTTCGACTACGACCCCATTACCGGCAACCTGACCAAAGCCCGCAACCAACACAGCAGCGTCGAACTCGCCTACGACGAACTCGACCGACTCATCGGCGAAACCACCGTCCACAACGGCCAAAGCGCCACCGTAGGCTACCGATACGACCCGTTGGGCAACCGCATCCGCACCATCCTGCCCGACGGCCGCCATATCGATTACCTGTATTACGGCAGCGGACACCTGCACCAAATCAGCCTCAACGGCGAAGTCATCAGCGACATCGAACGCGACAAACTGCACCGCGAAATCCAAAGGACACAGGGCAGCATCAGCAGCCTGTACGACTACGACCCCATGGGTCGTCTGAAAAGCCAGCGTACCGTCCGGAGCGGCACACAAACGCTTCACGGCAAACAAAACCCGTTGGCCGGCGGCGCCGTCAACCGCCGCTACGCCTACGACAAAGCCGGCAACCTGATTCAAAGCGCCGACCAAAGAAGCGGCGTCCTTAATTACGTCTACGACAAAATCGGACGCATTCAAGAAGCCCGCAACAACCAAACCGGCCGCAGCGAAACCTTCGCCTTCGACCCCGCCCACAACATCCTCGACATCCCGACATCTACTCCCTCTCCCGTGGGAGAGGGCCGGGGAGAGGGCAAAACGACCGCCCCGATTTCAGACGACCCCAAAATTCAAGGTCGTCTGAAATCCCCCGCCAAGCCCAACCCTGTCAGCGGCAACCGCCTCAAAGAATACAACGGCATCGAATACACCTACGACGCATTGGGCAACCTGATCTACCGCCAGCTGCCCGACGGCGAAAACCAATATTACCAATACGACCTCGAAAACCAACTCGTCCGCGCCGAAATCAAAAAGCCCGCCGGCAATACTGAGATTTGGACATACGCCTACGACCCGTTCGGACGACGCCTCTCCAAAGAACGCCAAGACAAACTCGCCTGGACGAGCACCGATCCGAAACGCACCCACTTCGTCTGGGACGGAACGCGATTACTTCAGGAGTACACCTACAAAGGCAGCTACACCTATATCTACACCGACCAAGACAGCTACGACCCCTTAGCCCAAGTCTTCCAGAACAACCAAGACGAAGGGCAATACCTCGCCTATTTCCACAATGACCAAGTCGGCATCCCGCGCGAGATGACCGACATCCATGGTAATCTGTTATGGTACGGCGAATACACCGCCTGGGGTCGTCTGAAAAAGGATGGGCGGGTTTACAAGAACGCGCACCAGCCGTTCAGACTGCAGAACCAATACTTTGATGAAGAGACCGGACTGCATTACAACCTGATGCGGTATTACGAGCCTGAGGCCGGGCGGTTTGTGAATCAGGATCCGATTGGGTTGTTGGGTGGGGATAATCAATATCAGTTTTCGCCTAATTCCATGGTGTGGAGTGATCCTTGGGGATTGGCACGACATCATAGGAATGGTGCCAAAGCCTCGGTGACAGCCGGAGGAAATAGTACCACTCATAAAAGTGGTGGACGTCATGCAGAAATTAAAGGGCTTCAGGAATTAGCAGATGCTGGTAAATTGCGTGGTCAAGATGTAATAATACATAACATCATTGGTTACTTTAAGGATATGGATACCAAGGAAAATTTAATTAAACGAATTGGTATGTGTACAAAATGTAGAGCCAATATATTTAAAACATTGAAAGAAGGTGGAGCAAATAGTGTTAGATTTCCATTAACTAGAAGGAATAAAAATGTAGATGAGATAATGATTGACTCGTCCGACTTTGATAAAGTTCGTCGTGAAATTTCTGATCTTATAGCAGAAACAAAAGCAGATAGGCCTCCCTCTGCAAAAGGTTATAAGTCTGACAGAGCATGGGCGATTTTGTTGAAATATAGTCGAAAGCGATAGTCATATAATTTTAAAATATAGTAACTATTAGGAGTTTTTTATGCCTTTGATGGTAGATGAAGTTTGTGTAAATTATGATTCTTCTATAAACTATTTTAGTATTAATTATGCAAAGGAGTTTATATCAGACGGTAATAATCTTTATTACATAAATGATGACGAAAAGAATATTCTGATACAAGAATTTTTCAGAGAGAAAAATTTTTTCACAGTTAAAACTAAAAAAGATGAATTTTCAATTAAAATTTCTAATAACTTAGAAAAGTTTTTATTTGAAATTTTATCTAGTAATGAATTTAAGTCTTTTAAAGAATACAATACTTACTATGATGAGATTGAATTTGTTGTTTCTGGTGGAGAATTAAAACGTTTTTCATTACGAAGATATGATGAACCAAGAGATTGGAATTTATCTTTTGCAGTTTCTCTTATTGATAAAGAATATTATTTAATTGTTTTTATGCCGTGGGTTAAAAACAAAATTATATCTTTTAGTATGGATCATGAAAGATTATATTTTGAGTTGGAAAGCGGCGAAAAAATTCAATTCAAACTAATTCTTCCAGAGTTTGTAAAAAATACAGTACTGAATTTATTTAAATTAATTAATCCATTGTCACTGGTTTAAGGTTAGGATATAAAAGATTAAATTTTCTCATCAAAATATAATACTGAACAAAACTTTTCTTATTTTCAAAAAATAAATGCATATTTTGCTAATTCAGCAACTTGTAATCCGTTTGAAATATTTAATCTCGACGGAGGGTTTATGTGATAAAGACTTGAATTTTCTGTTTTTTTAGATGACTTCAAGCCTTTTCGAGGTTGTCGGAAATACTCGTTCTTTAACTATCTTATCACTAGTCAACGCCAAGGTCGTCTGAAAATCAACTTTCAGACGACCTTTGTTGTAGCGCGCTCAACCGCCGCTACGCCTACGACAAAGCCGGCAACCGCCTAGAATCATACAACGGCATCGAATACACCTACGACGCACTGGGCAACCTGATCTACCGCCAGTTGCCTGATGGCGAAAACCAATATTACCAATACGACCTAGAAAACCAACTCGTCCGCGCCGAAATCAAAAAGCCCGCCGGCAATACCGAAATCTGGACATACGCCTACGACCCGTTCAGCAGACGCCTTTCCAAAGAACGCCAAGACAAACTCGCCTGGACGAGTACCGACCCCAAACGCACCCACTTCGTCTGGGACGGCAGCCGCCTGTTGCAGGAGTACACCTACAAAGGCAGTTACACCTATATCTACACCGACCAAGACAGCTACGACCCCTTAGCCCAAGTCTTTGACAACGCCAAAGACGGCAAACAATACCTTGCCTATTTCCACACCGACCAAATCGGCATCCCGCGTGAGATGACCGACATCCACGGCAATCTCTTATGGTACGGCGAATACACCGCTTGGGGTCGTCTGAAAAAGAATGAGCGGGTTTACAAGGATGCGCATCAGCCGTTCAGATTGCAAAACCAATACTTTGATGAAGAGACCGGACTGCATTACAACCTGATGCGCTATTACGAGCCTGAGGCGGGGCGGTTTGTGAATCAGGACCCGATTGGGTTGTTGGGCGGGGATAATCTATATTGGTTTGCGCCCAATACAAGTAAGTGGTTATATAGGGTACTGAAACCGATTGATAATGTAGCTGCAAGTAAAATTATGCCGTGGTTCGGAGAGATTGGATTAGGGACACAATATGAGTTGCCAAAATCTGTTAAATCATATATAGAATCTGGGCATCTGGAAGAGGTGAAAATAGGAAAATGTTAAAAATTAATGAGTTGAATTCTTATCTCAAAAGTAAAGGAATACCAGAAGATAGTTACTCAATCAATGAAGTAAATGATGAATCATTATGTATTGTTGAAGAAAATAAAAAATGGCATATATTTTATTCAGAAAGAGGGTTGAGAACCGAAGAATGTTGTTACCAAGATGAACATTTGGCAATTTTATATTTTATAAATCGGTTATCAAAAATGTTAAAAATTTCTTTCGAATGAAAAAAAGCAAACCGTAGTTTGTATGAAACTTTTAATTCTGATGTGGGGTGTGTGTGGAATATACACGCGGCTTCTGCTTTTCAAGCGACCTCTAAATCTTCTTCTAAGTCGTCTGAGCTATCGGTTCTTTAACAATTTTATTACTGATTGATGTAGAGGTCGTTTGAAAACCGACTTTCAGGGACCTCTACTAAATTTCTCTACCGCTAGTTACACCACCCGCCACCACTACGACGCAGCGGGCAACCCCGTCCGTACCGACTATCCCGACGGCAGTCACGAAACCTTCGAATACGACCGCCTCAACCGACTGACCGCCTACATCGACGGACTCGGTGCCAAAACCGCCTACGAACTCGCAGTGGACGGACTGCCGCTCAAACGCACCAACGCGCTGGGCCATACCTTCGCCTACGCCTACGACAAAGCCCGCCGTCTGACCGTCCTCACCAACGAAAACGGCGAAACCTACCGTCTCGATTACGACCCGACCGACAACCTGATCCAAGAAACCGGCTGGGACGGCAAAATCACCGCCTACGGCTACGATGCCGCCGGACAACTGGTCCAACAGACCGAATACGGCCAAAGCACCGATAAAGGTCGTCTGAAAGAGCGTCCCGAAACTTGGCACATCCACCGGTTCAAACGCAACATCCTCGGCCAACTGATCGAAAAACAAAGCCGCAAAGTCTCCGGCCGCAACGGACAAAGCAAAGACGAAGGCATCAGCCGCACCCGTTTCGAATACGACCCCATTACCGGCAACCTGACCAAAGCCCGCAACCAACACAGCAGCGTCGAACTCGCCTACGACGAACTCGACCGCCTCATTGGCGAAACCACCGTCCACAACGGCCAAAGCGCCACCGTAGGCTACCGATTAGAAAACCAACTCGTCCGCGCCGAAATCAAAAAGCCCGCCGGAAACACCGAAATCTGGACATACGCCTACGACCCGTTCGGCAGACGCCTCTCCAAAGAACGCCAAGACAAACTCGCCTGGACGAGTACCGAACCGAAACGTACCCACTTCGTCTGGGACGGCAGCCGCCTGTTGCAGGAGTACACCTACAAAGGCTGCTACACCTATATCTACACCGACCAAGACAGCTACGAACCCCTGGCCCAAGTCTTCCACAACAACCAAGACGAAGCGCAATACCTCGCCTATTTCCACAACGACCAAGTCGGCATTCCGAAAGAGATGACCGACATCCACGGCAATCTCTTATGGTACGGCGAATACACCGCTTGGGGTCGTCTGAAAAAGGATGAGAGGGTTTACAAGAACGCGCATCAGCCGTTCAGATTGCAGAACCAATACTTCGATGAAGAAACCGGGCTGCATTACAACCTGATGCGGTATTACGAGCCAGAGGCCGGGCGGTTTGTGAATCAGGACCCGATTGGGTTGTTGGGTGGGGAGAATCTGTATCAGTTTGCGCCGAATACTCAGATTTGGATTGATGTTTGGGGTTTAACACGGCATATTATCTATCAAGCACTAGATTTAGATAATCCAGAAAAAATATATACAGGGAGAACAAGAGGAGCAGATAATATGTCAGTAGAAACAATTTTAGCTAATAGAAAACGTAGCCATCACCGAAACTTAGGTCCTATGACAGCAGTTTTTGAAACAAGTTCCTATAGGGCTATAAGAGGAGCAGAACATTATTTTCTCCAAGATGCGAGAGCAAAAGGTATTGCAACAGATCAGATAGAGGCTATTACGACCCGTTGGGCAACCGCATCCGCACCATCCTGCCCGACGGCCGCCAGATCGATTACCTGTACTACGGCAGCGGACACCTGCACCAAATCAGCCTCGACAGCGAAGTCGTCAGCGACATCGAACGCGACAAACTGCACCGCGAAATCCAAAGGACACAGGGCAGCATCAGCAGCCTGTACGACTACGACCCCATGGGTCGTCTGAAAAGCCAGCGTACCGTCCGGAGCGGCACACCAACACCCCGCGGCAAACAAAACCCGTTGGCCGGCGGCGCCGTCAACCGCCGCTACGCCTACGACAAAGCCGGCAACCTGATTCAAAGCGCCGACCAAAGAAGCGGCGTCCTTAATTACGTCTACGACAAAATCGGACGCATTCAAGAAGCCCGCAACAACCAAACCGGCCGCAGCGAAACCTTCGCCTTCGACCCCGCCCACAACATCCTCGACATCCCGACATCTACTCCCTCTCCCGTGGGAGAGGGCTGGGGAGAGGGCAAAGCGACCGCGCCGATTTCAGACGACCCCAAAACTCAAGGTCGTCTGAAATCACCTGCCAACCACAACCTTACCGGCGGCAACCGCCTCAAAGAATACAACGGCATCGAATACACCTACGACGCATTGGGCAATTTGATCTACCGCGAGCTGCCCGACGGCGAAAACCAATATTACCAATACGATTCAAGAAAGAAAAATAGGAACTTATAAAAAAGGACCTAAAAAAGGTTAACTTAAAATTGGTTCTAAATATATACAGGCTTTTTATAGAGCTAACTTAGCAGCTCTTATAGAAAGCTATATTAGAACACGTTTGAGAATCGGTAAACCATGTTAAAAGGATAGTAATATGAGCATGAAGTACGGTAACATCTATGAAATATTATTGCCAAATGGTAAATATACTTATGTATGTCTTATATCAAAGTTTAACTTTGGTGTTTTTAATTATCTTTCTGAGGAGTCAACTAAAGATATAGATTTATTATTATCTAGAGGTTTCAAGCTATATCACTCATGTAAAGAAACAGCAATTAATAAGAAAATATGGAAATTAATTGGGAAGATTGACTTGGAAGCTAAAAGTATTTCTGTTCCAGATTTAGCAATATTTTTATCTTGGAATAAAGAATATTCTTTTCAAGAATCTAAAATTATGAGTAATGGCAATCCCAAAACAGTAGATAAAAATTATTATGAAAAATTAGTCAAAAATGGGCTTATATATGGATTTTTTACTAAATATAATGAATTTGAAACTTGGCTTTCCCTATTTTTAGAGGATTATCCTAATGGTATTTTGGATTTTGCAGTTATGTCTGAAAGAATAAAAAACAATAATAATAAGGCTGTCTAAAATATCTGATTTTTTAACAATTCAATCCTATTACTAGTTGACATATTAGTTCGTATAAATCAAGCTTTGGCTTACATGAAATCTCTAATCTAGTACGCACGCACGCGGTTTTTATTGTTTAGATGACCTCAATAGTCTCTTTAATGTCTTCTGAAATATTTGCTCTTTAACAAACTCATTACTAGTCAAAACATGGCAAAGGTCGTCTGAAACCAACTTTCAAACGACCTTTGTTGTACCGTGCTCAACCGCCGCTACGCCTACGACAAAGCCGGCAACCTCATTCAAAGCGCCGACCAAAGAAGCGGCATACTCCATTACGGTTACGACAAAATCGGACGCATTCAAGAAGCCCGCAACAGCCAAACCGGCCGCAGCGAAACCTTCGCCTTCGACCCCGCCCACAACATCCTCGACATCCCGACATCTACTCCCTCTCCCGTGGGAGAGGGCCGGGGAGAGGGCAAAACGACCGCCCCGATTTCAGACAACCCCAAAACTCAAGGACGTTTCGATATCTTTGTAAAACTGCTCTTCAGCTCATCAGCCAAACCACCAAATGCACCATGCTCGGCCCGATGATGACCATAAACAACCCCGCCAAAATCATGGTCAGGCTCGCCATCATGCCTTCGGTTTCGTGGCGTTGTCCGGCGCGGGAAGTACCGAAGCCGTGGGCGGCGTTGCCCAGTGCGACACCGTTGGCGGTGTGGAAGCGGATGCGGGTAAACGCTAAAAACAAATCGCCGAATATCATGCCGACGAAGCCGGTGATGATGGTGAACAGCGACACCAGCGACGCCGAACCGTGGATTTCACTTGCCAATACGACGGCAAACGGCGTGGAAATCGAGCGCGCCATCAGGCTGTTGGTCACTTCGCTGTCGAAGTGGAACATATTGCCCATCAAAAACGCGCTGGCCACGCCGACAAACATACCAACCAAAATCGCTATCGACAGGATGGGAAGCTGGCGGCGGATGACCTCGCGGTTTTCGTAAATCGGGATAGCGAAAGCGACCGTTACCGGCGTAAGCAGGAAAACGATGCCTTGCGTGTATTTGTGGTAAGTGTCGTAGGAAATACCCAAAAGCAGCATCAGGACGATGGTGCTGACCGAGACGGTCACAACGGGCGAGAAAATCATCAGCGGTTTTTTATGGTAGATTTTTTTCGCTACAAAATAGGCGAAGCAGGTCCAGACGAAGCAGGCGAGTGCAACGTAATCCATTTTTATTCCCTATCAGGCGTGCAGTTTTTTATACAGGCGGCGTTTCCAGCGGTAGCAGAAATTCAGCGTCAACGCCGTGCTGATCATCACCAGCGCGGTGCCGACCGCAATCGTCAGCACCAGCCGCCAACCTTCGGAAAGAAGCAAATCGCGGTATTGCAATACGGAAACCATAATCGGAATAAAGAAAAACACCAGTTCGCCCAACACCCATTTGGCGCCGCGCTCGACCATGCCGGTTTTAATCACGCCCAAACCCATCAGCGCAAGCATCAAAAACAGCCCCAATACGCCCGAAGAAACAGGCAGATGGGCAAAGCGCACCATCAAATCCGACACCAGCCACACCAAGCCGACTACGGCAAGCTGCAAGGTCGTCTGAAAAAATCGCGTCAGCGTATCCATAAGGTTTATCCATCCGTAATCCAAAACGAAGGCTTGATTATAAGGATGCGGTTTGCGCATAATATGAATTATCTGAACTAAAATCATGCAAAAGAGGAATAATGGACTTCAAAAGCCTGCACTGTTTCGCCGAACTCGTGCGCCTGCAAAGTTTTTCCGCCGCCGCATCCGCGCTCAACCTGACCCAGCCTACCGTCAGCAAAACCATACAGGCATTGGAAGAAGAGCTGGGCGTGCCGCTGCTGGTTAAAGAAAACGGCCGCAAAAAACGCCAAGTTGCCACCACGCCCATCGGCGAAGAAGTGTACCGCCACGCGCTGAACCTCCTGCATGAACGCGACCTGCTGCTCTCCCGCATCGACGGCTACCGCCACATCAAAAGCGGCACGCTGCGGCTGGGTTTGGCACTGCTCGGCAGCGACCTGCTCAGCAACGCCCTGTTCCGCTTCCGCCGCCAATGGCCCGGCATCGAATTGACCTTCCTCGAACAAGGTTCGCTCGCCATCGAGCAATCCCTGCGCAACAACGAACTTGACGCCGGACAACTGCTCGCCCCCGTCCACGAAGACTTCGACAGCATTACCCTCTGCGACTACCCGCTCGTCGTCCTCATGCCGCGCGCCCAAGCCCGCCATACCGCCCTCAGCCTCAAAAGCCTGCAACACGAATCGTTTATCCTCTTCGGCTCAGGGTTTTCCCTTAACGAAACCATCCAAACCGCCTGCCGCAGCCAAGGCTTCACCCCCAACGTCGTCTGCCGCACCGGACAATGGGACCTGCTCGCCGACATGGTGGCGCACCATATGGGCATCGCCCTTCTGCCCGAATACTACGCCCGCAAAATCAACCCCGACACCTTCGCCGCCGTCCCGCTGACCGAACCCGAAATCCGCTGGCAACTGACGATGGCATGGAAAAAACACCAGCGTCCCACCCCCGCGCTCAGGGCTTGGCTGGACATCGTCAGGGAAGAGTTCAGGAAATAGAAAAAGGTCGTCTGAAAACTTTTCAGACGACCTTTTTATCAACTGTAAATCTCAGCCCCTTTCTTCACAAACTCGACCGCTTTTTCCTCCATACCCTGCCGCTGGGCTTTTTGCTTGTCGGCGTAGTCGCGCACTTCCTGCGTGATTTTCATCGAGCAGAATTTGGGGCCGCACATTGAGCAGAAGTGGGCGATTTTCGCGCCTTCGGCGGGCAGGGTTTCGTCATGGAAGCTTTCGGCGCGTTCGGGGTCGAGGCTGAGGCGGAATTGGTCGCGCCATCGAAACTCGAAACGCGCCTTGCTCAGGGCGTTGTCGCGCAACTGCGCGCCCGGCCAGCCTTTGGCGAGGTCGGCGGCGTGGGCGGCGAGTTTGTAGGTGATGATGCCGGTGCGCACGTCTTCTTTGTCGGGCAGACCCAAATGCTCTTTCGGGGTAACGTAGCAAAGCATGGCTGTGCCGTACCAGCCGATATTGGTTGCGCCTATGCCCGAAGTGATGTGGTCGTAGCCGGGGGCGATGTCGGTAACGAGCGGGCCGAGTGTGTAGAAAGGTGCTTCAAAGCAGTGTTGCAGCTCTTCGGTCATGTTTTCTTTGACGCGTTGCAACGGCACATGGCCGGGGCCTTCGATCATGACTTGTACGTCGTGTTCCCACGCTTTGGCGGTCAATTCGCCCAAGGTGTGCAGCTCGGCGAATTGGGATTCGTCGTTGGCATCGGCAATGCAGCCGGGGCGCAGGCCGTCGCCGAGGCTGAACGATACGTCGTAGGCTTTCATGATTTCGCAGATTTCGTCGAAATGCGTGTATAGGAAGTTTTCCTGATGGTGGGCGAGGCACCATTTCGCCATGATGGAGCCGCCGCGCGATACGATGCCGGTGAGGCGATTGGCGGTCATCGGCACATAGCGCAGCAACACGCCTGCGTGTATGGTGAAATAGTCCACGCCTTGCTCCGCCTGTTCGATTAAGGTGTCGCGGAACAAATCCCAAGTCAAATCTTCGGCGATACCGCCGGTTTTTTCCAAAGCCTGATAGATGGGTACCGTGCCGATGGGGACGGGCGCGTTGCGGATAATCCATTCGCGCGTTTCGTGGATATGTGCGCCGGTGGACAAATCCATAATCGTGTCCGCGCCCCAACGCAGCGACCACACCATTTTTTCGACTTCTTCGGTCAGGCTGGAGGTGACGGCGGAATTACCCAAATTGCCGTTGATTTTGACGCGGAAGTTGCGGCCGATAATCATCGGTTCGAGTTCGGGGTGGTTGATGTTGGCGGGGATAATCGCGCGTCCGGCGGCGATTTCTCGGCGCACGAATTCGGGTGTGATTTGGTCGGGATGGGTCGGGATGTTCGCGCCGAAACTTTGCCCTGCGTGCTGTTTCAAGAGCTTGGCGTATTCGGGTCGTCTGAAAAGTTCGTCCAGCTTCATGCGTTCGCGTATGGCGACAAATTCCATTTCGGGCGTGATGATGCCTTGGCGTGCATAATGGAGCTGGGTTACGTTTCTGCCTGCTTTGGCGCGGCGTGGGCGGGTGATTTGGTTGAAACGCAGATGGGCGGTTTGCGGGTCGTGCGCGCGTTCGATGCCGTATTCGCTGGAAAGCTTGGGCAGGATTTCTGTATCGCCGCGTTCGTCCAGCCATGCGGTGCGGACGTGCGGCAAACCTTGTTTCAGGTCGATGTGTGCCGCCGGATCGCCGTATACGCCGCTGGTGTCATAGACGGGAATCGGCGGGTTGGCTTCCGTGCCTTGCGCCGTGTAGGTGTCGTCTTGACGGATTTCGCGCAAAGGCACGCGGATGTCGTCGCGGCTGCCTTGCAGATACACGCGTTCCGAGTTCGGATATTTGAAGCGGATGCCGATGTCTTCGCTCAAGTCGGCAAGCTCGCGCGCTTCGTTGCCGGAGGTTTTGGCGGTTTTCTTTGGCGTAGTCATAAAAAATGCTCCTGTTTTCTCGTTTGAAAAGAAGAAACAGGAGCGTTTTGCTTTTTCAGACGACCTCATATCAAAAAAGGTCGTCTGAAAGACAGAATCCGTGAAAACTCCCCACGCAGGTATTATCCCGATCGGGTGTAAAGGGTATTTCTCAGCCGCCAAGACATCAGGCAGCACCCCTGTTTCGTTAGAGGGGGATTATAAACCACGATACGCATTTGTTGTAAATTAACTTCATATCGACCTGAGTTCGAAAGGAAAGAGTCGACGGCGGAAAGCACATCCATATCTTGCCGCCCCGTCAAATTTTTCATGATTTTAGGTATCGGTTGAGGGCTGATTTATCTATAATCTTTTTCCGTTTTTTATAACTATATACGTTGTCTGAAAATGTCTGAAGCCATTCAAAACCGCAAAATCAAATTCGCCTTGGTCGGCTGCGGCCGTATTTCCAACAACCATTTTGGCTCGTTTGAAGTATTGCAAGAAGATTGCGAACTCGTTGCCGTGTGCGACATCGATCCTGCCGCGCTTGAAGCGGCGGTCAAACGCACCGGGGCGAAGGGCTATGCCCGCTATACCGACATGCTGGCAGAAACCGATGCCGACGTAATCGTCATCACCACGCCGTCCGGTTTGCATCCCGAGCAAGCGGTTGAGGCGTTGGAAGCGGGTTTTCACGTTGTCACCGAAAAACCGATGGCTACCTGCTTTGCCGACGGCGAACTTATGGTTCAAGCTGCCGACAAAGCGGGCAAACGTTTGTTTGTCGTGAAACAAAACCGCCTCAATGCCACGCTGCAACTGCTCAAACGCGCGGTCGCAGAACAACGCTTCGGCAAAATCTATATGGTGCATTTGAATGTTTTTTGGACGCGCCCGCAGTCGTATTACGAGCAAGGAGGCGGTTGGCGTGGCACTTGGAAGCTGGACGGTGGCGCGTTCATGAACCAAGCCAGCCACTACGTCGATTTGATGGAATGGCTTATCGGACCGGTGGCGGAAGTGCAGGCGATGATTGCGACCCACCGCAAAATTGAAGCCGAAGACACAGGCGTGATGAACCTCCGTTGGCGCGACGGCACACTCGGTTCGATGGCAGTGACCATGTGTACTTACCCGAAAAACCTCGAAGGCTCGATTACCATTTTGGGCGAAACCGGCACGGTACGCATCGGCGGCATGGCGGTGAACGAAATTCAGGAATGGAATTTTGCCGACGAGCGCGATTACGACGAACAGGTCAAAACCGCCAATTACGAAACCACGTCGGTGTACGGTTTCGGGCATCCGCTGTATTATCGGAATGTTGTCGATGTGTTGCGCGGCAAGGCCGAGCCTGTTGTCGACGGGCGCGAAGGCTTGAAATCGCTGGAGCTGATTAACGCCGCCTACCTTTCTGCACACAACCGTCAAACGGTTTCGCTGCCGGTGGCGCTGCAAACGTTGCGAACGTTTGACCATTCTGATTGTCCGAAAGGAAGCCCCTTTCATACTCAATCAAAGGAATCATCATGATACTGACCCGCGAACAAGCCCTCGAAATTTTCAAACGCCGCGTTTCCGTCCGCTACTACGACCCTGCGCGCAAAATCAGTGCCGAAGATTTTGCCACCATCCTTGATTTCGGCCGCCTTTCGCCCAGCTCCGTCGGCTGCGAGCCGTGGCAGTTTGTGGTTGTGCAGAACGCGGCATTGCGCGAAAAAATCAAACCCTTCGCTTGGGGGATGCAGGCTTCCATTTCGGATGCCAGCCACGTCGTTTTCCTGTTGGCACGAAAACACGCCCGCTACGACAGCCCTGCTTTTGAAGAACTGATGGACAGACGCGGTCTGAGCGCCGAAGAGAGGGAGGGCGCATTTGAACGCTACCGCCGTTTCCAAACCCACGATATGCCCATCGCCGACGACGAACGCGCCTTGTTTGACTGGGCAAGCAAGCAAACCTACATCGCGCTGGGCAATATGCTCACCGGCGCGGCGATGCTTGGCATCGATTCTTGCGCTATCGAAGGCATGGAGTATGCCGAAGTGGAAAAAATCCTTGCCGAAGCCGGATTGCTCGATCCTGAGAATTACGGCTTATCCGTCGCCGCAACCTTCGGCTACCGTGTGCGCGACATTACCCCGAAACCGCGCCGCGATGCGTCGGAAACAGTGATTTGGGCGGAGTAGGGCGCGTAGCCGGATTTCAATGAAATAGGTCCTTGGATTCGGATTTCAAGTGCAACACTAGTGTATCAGTGGTTTGAACAGATTCAAGAATAAAACACTTGGTGTTTCGTAGCCAAGTGTTTTTCTTGGCCGGTGGTTCAACTCATCTTGAACCCTGCGTATCTCCCGATCACTGATGTTGCGGAAATCGGTTTGCT
>NZ_CALNWV010000039.1:0-23578 GCF_940793045.1 Neisseria sp. Marseille-Q2251 | reverse complement strand
AGGAGCAGGAGGGGGCGCCCAACAGAAATCGGGGAGGATAAAGACGACTCTAAAGTCGCTGTCTTTGCGGGCGATTTTATTGAATGCCATGGCGGCTTGCTCCTGTTGGGGATGGGGTCGTCTGAAATTGTTTCAGACGACCTTAATGTTTTGTCGGGTTATGTAAGTTATTAATTTAACGGAGTGAGTAAATCAGATAAATCATATTTCCAGTCAAGTAAGTGATATTCCCAATTTGATACTAGACTAGACGTAAGTCTATTATGTTCTGTAATCTTTTGAGAAAGAAAAAATCCAGTATCTAGCTCTTTCCAATAGCATAGTTGCCATTTATTTAATTTTTCCTCGTTAATTATATCTTTTATGTATATTTGCGATTTAAAATTTTCTAGAACTTTATTTGAATAACAGTAAAAATTTAAAATCTCATCGTTAAAATCATCACCTTTAAATTCGTATTCTATCAGATAAAAATTTTCCCAATTTACATGAAATAAATTTTCCCAAATACTTGCTCCTTTAGGAGAGAGAAAACACCACCCTTCTTTAATTAAGATTAATCCGTCTTTTATCATTGCGGTAAGTTCATTTTCAACATCTTTTGTTGCAATTTTCAAGTGAATTGGTGTGTTAAAAAATTCTTTCCAATCTTTTCTTATAAAATCAGAGTATTTGGTTTGCATTAGCCATAGTGAATCCAATATAAAATACCTGGTAATTTTTGATGTATAAAGTGATTTCATGGAATCATTCTAAATAAAATTTTTAAAATAATGCTCATTACTTTCTTACTCTATAGTTCAGAGCAAACACACATGGTCATCTTCATAAAGTTCCTTCACATTCATGATATCGCCTTCTTTCCAGAGAAAGGGGCGTCCGAAAGATGGATGAGTAAAGGTTTAGAGTTTCAGACGACCTATGTGTGGTTTATGCGTGTGCTGCCAAAGATGGCGGGATTGGGATAAATTCATCCTGCGAACCCCGACAAGCTTGGGCGGCTGCGATTTGGTCTGCCCGTTCGTGTCGGGCGATGAATCTGAGCTGGCATGCCGCAATTTCCAGTTCCTCAGGAAAAGATGTGCGGTAGCTGCAATCAATACGGCGTTGTTCTACATCGACGAGGATGGTGTCCAATATCATGTCTTTACACAATGACGAGTTGGTTGCCGTATGGGCGTGGACGAACACGGTTTCTACCGGCAAATCAACAGTAAAGCGTTGGTTGGGCGCTTGGAAGGAATGCACCATGCCGGTAAAGGATAGTTCGTAAATATGGTTGGGTTTCAGATGAGGGAGTTGCAGCGAGGGATGGGCGCCGTTCCAATAAGCCATAGAAAAATCTTCAGGCAGTAGCGGGGCACGGTTGGCTATCCATTGCGCATCGGCAGTGCCGGTATGTTTGGCTCGTAGTGCGAAATAACGGGGCATAAAGCCGAAGCTTTCGGGCGCAGCCTTATCGGACGGATCGCGCACGGGGTGTGCGGGGTCATAGATTTGATGCGCTTTCAGCGTCCGCTTGAACCCGTTTTTTTTAAGTTCGGCCTTCGGATAGTAGCCGATACCGATGGCGTTCTGCTGATAGCCTGTGTGGTCGTCTTCGACTGCGCTGCCGCCAAAGGCAAACTCATAGCGGATAGGTAGGGAAAGGATAGGGTCGGGTTCGCTCAAAGACCATCCTGCCGCCTCCCGCACCCAGTAACGTTCCCCGGTAAGCGCCAGGCTTTTTTGGTAATCGCCGATACTTACGGATACGGTAAATTGACGAGAGGGAACATCGTCGGGTGCATAGGCGGTGGCATTGACGACCAAGTCGGTTTTGGGCTTGTAGAGGCTGAAGTCGCTTTCAAACTGAGTTGAGGTTTGCGAGGGATCGCCGTAATAGGTATCGGCAAATGTGAGCGGCGTTTGTTTACGGGCAAACGCAAGCTCCGTTTTTCCTGTTTCCGGGTCAATTTCAAACTCGTAGCTGACTTTGGCGACGACTACATCATAAGCCCGATCTGTTTGGTCGATGTTTTTAAACTGCTGCGTATGAAAGCAGGTAAAGTTCTGCAATTCAAACATGGCGTATCTTCTCTAGTTGATATCGACTTTTTTGCCGTCGATATCCACTTCCTTCGTACCGACGATTTTGATCGATTTGCTGACGATGCTGATTTTGTTTTTATCAATCAAAATCATGGAACTACCGACTTGTATGGTAATTTTCTTGCCTGCGGACAGGGTGATGTTTCGACCCGCGTTGAGACCGATGTTCATACCGGCGTTGAGACCCATCACCAAGCCGACGCTATGCATTTCTGCACCGACGACATTGGTCATCCAGCCTGCACCAACGTTCAGCATATAACCGGCACCGATGTTGGTCATCTGTCCGATGCCGACATTGTTCATACCGTTCAGGCTGACGGTTTCCTGTTTGTTGCCGCCGATACTGCTGACTTCGTTGGCAACAACGGTCTTGTTGCGGTTGGCGCCGACTGTCAGCGCTTGGTTTTTGCCGACAGCAACGTTCTGGTCTTGTCCGACAGTCAGCGCTTGGCTCTGACCTATGCCTACTTTTTCGTTCAAGCCGACAGAACGGCTGCGGTTTTTACCCACGTTGACGCTTTGGTCTTTACCTACGCTGGTACTTTGGTTGTCACCCACACTAATGCTTTGGTTTTGGGTAATGCTGGAGGTCTCATTTTGACCCACCGATTTTGTGCGGTTTTGGGTAATCGAAGCCGTTTCGTTTTTTTGGACGGTTTTCGCCCGATCACCTACTACTGTAACGGTTTCGTTGTTACCGATCGTGGTGGTACGGTCGTTGTTGACGTTGCGGGTTTCATTATTTTTAACCAGGGAGGTCAGGTCTTTTTGCGCTTGGAAATTGACCATCTCGGAACCGGCAGTATCGTTGAACATCAATTCGTTGAAGTTGGACAATGGCGAATTGAAACTCTTGCTTTTGATACCGGACTGCTTGGCCGCGGCAGGAAAGCCCCATGGCGGCGACATTGCGCTGTTGTACAGACGACCCAATACAATCGGTCGGTCGGCATCGCCGTTGATGAAGTCAACCAGCACTTCTTCACCGATACGCGGTGTGTTGATAGAGCCGTATCCCGCACCGGCAGAACCTTGCGTTACCCGAACCCAGTTGGAGCTGTTTTCATCCATTTTGCCGTAGCGGTCCCAATGGAATTGGACTTTAATATCGCCATACTCGTTGGTATAAACCTCTTCTCCGGCAGGACCCGTTACCGTCGCCGCCTGTGTACCCAATACTTTGGGTTTCGGCGTTTTAAGGGGAGGGCGGTATGGGTAGGATTTGGGCAATACGCGGAATGAAATTCTGAATTTGCCGATACGGTCGCCGGTAGTATAGCCGGCTTCTTCAAAATCATAATCTGCTTTCAGAATGGTGTATTCGGTATTGGATGACGAGTGCGGGTGCTTACTCAGGGTAAACGTATAACCTGGAGCCACTGTCAAGGCAGTACCCGAACCGGTAATGATCTTGGTTTGGCTTTTCAGATCTTCACTGCGTACCTGACTGTAGTTTTGCGCTTCGGATACATCGCTAAAGCCGGTATAAAAATCATAATGTTCCATAGGAACAGAACTGAAATCGTGAACCGAATCAGAAGATTTCATTGGGACTTTGGCATTTTTATAGTTGTATTCTTGAGTCACGAACTGACTGGATTTCAAGGCATCCCGTTCTTCCCATACATCGATATAGGCGATGTTGGGTGCGCCGGGCGCAGTATTTTTGGAATGGTAAGGAATGTTGGGAGAAGGAATGGCTTCTAGAGTACCGACATCATCAGCGATGACGAGCTCGTGCGAACCGTTGCTGTGGGTAAAATAATAGTAGATGCCTTCCTGTTCAAACAGGCGGTTTAGGAAATTAAAACTGTTTTCCTGATATTGGACACAAAATCCTCTGGTACGATAGCCTTTTTGGCATTTTACCTGGAAGGGAAAGCCGAACGGCGACAAGACTTCATTGGCAATATCCAGAACGGACTTGTCGACAAATACCCTGCTGTCCGTATTTTGGGTGAGATACCACATAAACGGACGGGCTGTACAGGTGTAGGCGTGATAGTCTTCTTCGTCTTCATCTTCGCCAATGTAACCGAAGTCGGTAACTAAACCGTTCAGATAGCGCGGGCTGCCTGCTTCTGTGTCAATTTCCAATGTTATAGGCTGACCGATAATATCCTTGCCTTGTAAATTGGAATCTTTGGAAACCAAAGTAATATTAAATTCAAAAAGGTTGGAAACAAATTCTGTTCCAAGCATTTTTTTGAATAAAAGTTGTGATCCCAAAGGTGTATGAGCAACGACTGTTCTATTCATTTCGGGAAATTCCTTGTTGACATTAAAAACCAATTTCGCTTGAGTGTCGGTTTTTCTATTTTCAATCATGCATAGGGTTGCGGCAGAAGCATGTTGGAATGAGTGGTTTCAGACGACCTGCTTACATTCTCATTATGACCATCAAACGCACTGAAAATTCCTTAATTTGTTTAAATTAAAGGGATTAAAGGCTGTGGACGTAGTAAATTCAAGTACAACGTTTTTTCCTTGGATGTTGTATTCGACAACGGTAGTGTTTCCTGTCTGGCGAATGATTTTCCCTTTTTCAATCAGGCGGAATATTGACCACGGCCCGGTTGAACTGATACCCGCACTATTGATTTGAGGGGAGGAAATATCTATTTTTGCCAAGGCGTTTTCTTCTTTTGAAGGCCAAGTAAAGGTTGCAGGATTGACTGGACCGTGACTGTATACATAGCTTTTCCCTGCATAAGAAACATTCACACTTTCCAAGCTGGAGTCAAGAATCAAGACTTTGACTGTAAAGTCAAAAGTGGGTGTTTCCGAGCCTTTGTCGAAATATCCTTGTCGGATTGCCGCTATGTCGTTCAGCCTGGAAAAACGGTCTTTAAATGCGCTGTTTTTGGCCGTTAATGTTTCCAGTTTCTCTGAACGCGCCAATACGGCGGCCTCACCTGATAAATTAGTAAACTTGCTATACATGCCGTTGGGACCAAATATGTTGGTGAAGCTTTCTAAGGCAACATTGTTTTCAGAACCTCTGTCAAAAGGGTAACCCTGTTCGTGTATTTCTTGGCAACTGTTTGTTACGGTTGCCAACTGTTTTTCCAAGGTGGACATGAGCTTTTCATCAACAATTTTGTCGGTGTTTTTCAAAATAATCTCAGAAAAGCTGTCTAACATTGGGCGGAAGGGCATAGGAAGACGGTTTACTTCAGCTTTGTATTTCACAAACGGATCATCAGGAGGCAAATCTACCCCTTTTTCGACTGCGACATTAACGGCAACCAAATAAACGTACAAATCATTAATGGCTTCAGTAACACTGTTAATTGCTGGAGGTTGATCATTTGCGGTTTCAGTTAAACTATGGAAATCCGCAAAAGCATCATCAACGGGAGTGGCCAGTTTTAAAGCAGACAATTCATTTTTTACATTAGCCTCTCCTTCAGCATCTAGGAGCTTTGACAGTCCTGCTCTATTCAACCAGTCGGCAATTTTACTGTCTGCTTTATCCGTTATCTTTTTATCAATGGTAAGCGTCGTATTGTCGCTGATACCTTTGATAATATTGACTAAAGGAGAATTTTTCTCTGATAAAAGCTTGGCAATCTGAATACTTTCTCGAGATGACTTGGGCGTAACCAATGACAAATCAGACAAATAGTTATTCCATGCCTTGATGTAATTGCCAAAATAAAGCTTTTGAGCATCTGAAAGAACAGAAGCTTTGCTTTGGCTTTGTGATGCATAACTACCCAATACCCAGTTGTCTTCATTAAAAAACTGTTCTGCCGACTTGACCATAGTAGGTAAGACCTTGGTAATGTAAGCCTCTTTGGTATAAATGAAGTTAATCGGTTCTTTTAAAGCTCCGCCAGTTTTGCGACGAAACAATAAGTGGCTTTGTACGCCGCCCATGCTTGAAAAAGAAACAGGTGTGATTCCTTCTTTGCCTGAGAGAGCAACTGTGTTGATGGTATCTTCCAGTACCATGGTAGCAATATCTCTTTGGGCAATTTCCTGCCTACGGCGTTCTACCAATTCTTCATCATAGGGTACGCTGGGAGTAATGCTTTGTTTGGAGAGTATTTGGTTTAAAGCTTTCTCAAGAGATTTTTTCTGTTGCTCACTCATACCTGAAGATTCTGCTTTAGACAAATTAGTCATCAGCCAATTTTGCATAAAAGCGGCATCAAAATGTTCTTTGTCATACATCATCAGATAAGCTTTTAAAGCATTGTAACCATTGATGCCGTCTGCGCCGCTGGTTGTACGCAGAAGTTCATCTAATTTGAAACTGATTAACGGCATCACATTGTCTTGCAGGATTCTGCGGTAGGCAGATTCCCCTACATCTGCCATTTGCCCGCCTTGGTAAAGACCCATACGATAGCTGAGGGGAGGGGAAGAGAGATCCGGAATCTCTTTACTACTGGTCGTATCTTTGACATGTTCTGCAAATGTTACTGCTTTAAGCAGGTCGGGAGCTTCAGTGTATTTCTTCGCCTCTTGACCCAGTTTGGTTGCTTTATCGCCAACCTGCTCAAGATATGAGCGATTATTTGAATAACTGTTCAGCATCATGGCTAAGCAGGCGGCGACTATGGTGACAATAGCTCCAATTCCTAACCAATAGAGCATTTGTTTTTTGACAAACCAAGATTTATTTTCTCCCGCCAAGTTTGCTTCACTAAGGATGACATCAGAGAACAGCCTGTGCAGGAAAAAGCTTCGCTCGTTGTTTTGAGTTTTGGTTCGATCCGAATCCAAGTATTTTTTCGATAATTGAAAATCGTTTTGCAAGCCATCTAATATGGGATTGAAATGTTGTCCCGTTTGGGTGCCACTTGAGAAATAAACACCTCTCCACGAGATAGGTTGCTCAAATTTTGAAGATTTAGATAATTCTTTAAATAGAGAAAGTACCGCCTGATTAAGACGTTCAAATTCTTCAGGGAAAGCAAAAGCCGCTGCTTTATCTTCAGAAGATTCCAATTGATGGATGGTACCCAACATAGAAGAGCGCAATTTATCAACAACTTCCGATAAAGCATTGGAAGCAGTGGCAATTGGAGTTTCCATTCCCTCGGTATCAGAAAGAGAAATACCCAAATATTGGTTTCTTTGTTCTTCCGTCAGATGATCAAAGAATTTGTCAAAACCATGCAGCAAATCTAGTTTGGTTATCATAAGATAAACAGGGAAATGTATACCTAATTTGGTATGCATTTCGTGGATTCTTTTGCGAAGTTCTGCAGAAATTTCGGTAATATTGGTTTTACCGCCTAAAAGGTCGTCCACTCCTACGGTAACTACTACACCGTTGATAGGTTGTTTGGGACGGTAGCGCTTCAGTAGGGATACAAATTCTTCCCAGTCGCTGGAGTCCTTATTGCTGTGGTTGTCATGTAAAGACAATCTGCCTGCAGTATCGAGAAGTACGATTTCATCGGATAAAAACCAATCGCAATCGCGCGTCCCTGCCAAGCCGCTTACAGATGTTCCTAAAGTGCTTTCTAGAGGGAAGTTGAGACCAGAGCGTTTTAATGCTGTTGTTTTACCAGAACCGGCAGCACCTAAAACAACGTACCACGGCATTTGATAAAGATATTGCCCCTCTTCCAATCTTGCCAATAAACTATTTTTAGATCTGGAAAATTTAGCGTTTTTCAGTACTTTATCCATTTCAGCAAACTGACGGCTCATTGAGCTAACATCGCTTGCATTTTTCAAGATGGGTTCTTGCGCTGCGCGGATTTCCTTCAGTAAGGCAGCGTTTCGGCGTGACTCACGATATTGGCGAAATATAGCTTTAGCCAACCAAATGCCGATAATGGCGGCGCACACAGCAAGGCGAATGACCTTGCTTTCTAAGGGGCGAATTTCACCTATGGAAATCAGTGGGCCGATAAACCATACCAATATAATCAGACCGGCGATACCCAGCATTACCCATAAAGAACGGGAGCCTAGAAAATAAAGAATTTTTTTCATATTTGTTTTTCCGTATCAATCCAATTTCAGATTATTGATGTGTATTCACATCACTGCTTGGCTGAGTAGTTGAAGTATTGGTTTTTACTTCCACTGCGCTACCCAGTTTAGGGCCGGTTCCAGTTGTGAATAGGGTGATTTCAACCCTTCGGTTTTTGGCTCTATTTTCCAAAGTATCATTTGGCGCAACAGGATCGGTCGAGCCACGTCCTTCAGAACGAATACGAGCTCCGCCATTTTTGATGTAATTCAATAAAATTTCTTTTACTGCGTCTGCACGAGCTTGAGAGAGATGCCAGTTGGATGGGAAGTTCAAGCTCTGAATAGGCTGATTGTCAGTATATCCGGTCACTACGATTTGCCCTTCTACGCTATCCAAAGCTTGGCTGACTCTTGCCAAGACAGGGTAATATTGGTCTTGAATTTGTGCAGAACCAGACTCAAAGAGACCGTCACCCAAAATAGTGACTGTACTTCTATCTTGAAAGTCTTCTACAGAGACTAGCTTTCTAGCAATTTCATTTTCCAATAAAGGACGTAGTCGGACAGTACTTTGTGTTTCTTGCTGTTTAGCCGTAACAGAAGGGAGTTTGAGATTGTTAACTTTTGTGCTGGCGACATCAAAGTCATCGCCTAAAGACCATTGCATTGCAAAATAGCCCACCCCCAAGACGACTGCCCCTAAAACACCTACAACCCATAAAGGAATAGAAAGCCTCTGTTTTCGTTGGATGGTATTGGTAATAATTGGATTGTGTTTGAAAAGCTCAGCAGTTTGATCCGGCCGTTTGCTGTGAATTAAGGCAAGCAAATCTCTCTTAATCTTGTCGATTTCGAGTTCACCACTGTTTAATACTTGATATTTGCCTTTGTAGCCAAATTGCAAACATAAGTACATGAACTCTAATAAATCAATATTTTTATCCGGATCCTGCTTCAGATTTTGAATAATCTCAAAAAAACGCTCTCCGCCCCATGTTTCGTCATAGAAAGAGACTAACAGGCTGTTTTTGGACCAAGTTTCATCTGCCCAACCCGCACGAACAGCTAATTCATCTACGAATGTACATAGGCAGTACTTTGCAGCTTGGATAGCGTCGTACCTTGCTCCGTTTTTTTCAGCATTTTCTTCAAAATTATTGATTAGTATAGAAAATTTGTTGATCAAACTGTCGGTAGACAATTGACTGGTAGTTTGCTGCATCGCATTGACTAAGATAAAAACCGGTTTGGCTGCCTCAATCAAAGGGTTATAAATACTTACGATGCTGTGTGCAGCATTATTCTGGTTATCCATAATGAAATTCCAAATTGAACCAAATTAACTTAAAGACTTGATTGCCCAAAATTCAACATCTAAATTCGGAAAATTACCGGCTAAATGGAAGGCCATGCCTGATGAAGTATCAAACATGTCCCACAGCTCGTGCTTTTTGTCCAATTCAAAATAGACATAACCGCTGTGGTATGGCAATTCTCTTGGCGCCACAGATAAAGCGTGCACTCTGATTCCGGGCAGGTGGTAAGCAACCAATTCTTTTACTTTTTCTACAGTACCTATTTTCACGACGCTTGGAATTTTTTGACGTAATGCTTCGTTTGGCATATCAGCTTTGATAGCAAGAACAAATGAAGCTTTATCCAGTAGGCTTTGATCTGGCGTTTGAGCAACACGAGTGGCTTCATCACGCATATCCAGCGGAATCCTAATCGCGCGTTGTTCAAGAACGATGGATAATGATTTACGCAGATTGAAAAATAAGTTGCTAAAGCATGAGGCTAGGTCATTATGCTCATAGACAGGGATATCGCCTACTTTGCGAGAAGGCAGGAAGGTCATTAAATCAGCACATAGTTTGGATAAATTAATGAATAATTGTTCAGGGTGCGTTTGTCGGGCGCCTTCATTTTCATGATGTAAATATGCGAGATATCGATTAATGGTTTGAAGCATCATGAAGTCCATAACTTCAACAGAGCCACCGGTATTAGGATCGTTCACAGCATTAGCCAAGCTATTGCTTTTTTGCATCAATAAACCATAAATCTCTGAAATATAGGCTTTTAGGTGTTGTTGCTTTTGACTTCCGAGGCAAGGCGGGATATATGATTCGTCTAAAATGATTTCAAAATCCGCAGAGCTGGAACGGATCAGAGCAATGGGCAGGGCAGTTTGTCCGCTGGTTAAGTCGTTTTCTAAGACTAACATCGGGTTAAGATCTGCCAGTGTTACTTGACGACCATCTAATTCAGTATTTGTAGTGTCTGCTAGAGTTTTATTAAAAGCTTTGTAGCGACATGAGTCTGAAGAATCCTGATTGGGAAAATAAATCTCATTATTTACAGAAGAAGGCAGAGTAACAGCTAGGCAGATTTTGGTGTCTTTAATATTTGCAGGAACTTTTAGACTCAAATTTTCGAGTTGTTTTTGAGAGAACAAAAATACAGAACCATCAGGAAAAACACCTTCTGCTTCATTAATACCGATTACCCCTCGTTTGAGGCCGTCTGAATTTAACACCAGCGAAGAGAATCCCCAAAAATGCCCCTCTTGAGAAACGGCTAATTGGCGTAGGCCGGATTCAAGATAACGTTCAAATTGCTGGAAATGCTGGGGGGTAATAAAGATACCCTCCGACCAAACTACTTTTGCTTCTATTGCCATGCCTTTATCCTTAATCTTTTAGTTATTATTTTTCTTCACGGAAAACACCTTTACTAAGGTCGCTGCCGTATTTGCGCGCTTTTCCATTTTCTTTAATTTTTTTATCGTCAGGGTGCCGCTCTTTATATTCCTTTAACATGTCCTTCATTTCTGACTTTGATAATTGGGTTAATTTATTTTTGCCAACGTTTACATAGAAATAATGTTTACCAAATTGATACCATCGTTTCTTCTGCTTCAATAATACCAATTGCCATTGACTGTTATCCAAATCTCGATAACTTGCGACTACACCCAGATATTTCAGGTGGGAATCCATTTTGATCGGCAATATGGTAACCGTATCAGGATGCAGCATGAATTGGTTTTGCTGAATTAATTTATCACCTAAATTTTCTTTGGCGTTGTTAGTAAGTTCAAAATAGTTTGATTTTTTGAACTCCCCGTCAGAAGACAACTGATATAAATCCAATCTGATGGGAGAAGGTTGGCCAACTATATTAGGATTCGCATCAGGGGAAACTATGATTTGTACATCAATTTTTTCTCCGCTCTCATCAGATTCTTTAGGCGGTTTATGATCGGAAGCACATGAGCTTACCATTAAAGATATCATTAAGAACGATATATATTTTATTAGTTGTTTATGCATCTTAATTGCCTTCAAGTCCATCAGTATTGATTACGTCTGACAACAAATACTTCAATCAGTCATGCAATATATGACTACTGGAGAAATAAATAGGTTCGTTATAATTAATTAGAAAGACTAAATTTTTTTAATATTTTCTAAAATTATAAAGTATTTTTCTTGCGAGGTTTATATTTATATTGATAAGTAAAGTCATGGTTACTTACATCAATATTTACACTTAAAACTTGTTTGCCTTGAGTTGCACAAGTAAGCAGTTCACGACTGATTTGCGGTAAAACTGTATTGGTCAGAATCGCATCAATCATGCGGCCACCTGACTCAACTTCTGTGCAGCGCGAAGTAATCAGCTTGAGAACTTCTGGCGTGTAGTGAAGGTCGATACCGTGGTTATCTTTAATTCGGTCTACGATACGGCCTAATTGCAATTCCACAATTTTTGAGAGCATATCGTCAGATAACGGATAGTAGGGAATCACTTGCATGCGGCCTAGTAGCGCGGCAGGGAAAGTTTTCAACATGGGAGTACGCAAGGCTTTGTTTAAACCTTCCGGAGTAGGCAGCATTTCAGGGTCATCACACATATCCATAATCAAATCCGTACCCACATTAGTAGTTAGGATAATGATGGTATTTTTGAAATCGATATAACGGCCTTCACCATCTTCCATCCAGCCTTTGTCGAATACTTGGAAAAAGATTTCATGCACATCCGGATGTGCTTTTTCTACTTCATCAAGCAAGATGACGCTATAAGGTTTACGTCGTACAGCTTCAGTCAGTACGCCGCCTTCACCATAACCGACATAGCCCGGAGGCGCGCCTTTCAGGGTGGATACGGTATGAGCTTCCTGATATTCGCTCATATTGATGGTAATTACGTTTTGTTCACCGCCGTACAACGTATCAGCCAGAGCCAATGCCGTTTCGGTTTTGCCCACACCGGAAGGACCTGCCAACATGAAAACGCCGATAGGTTTGTTGGGGTTATCCAGATTCGCACGTGATGTTTGGATACGACGGGCGATTGCATCCAAACCGTGACGTTGACCAATGATGCGTTTGTTTAAAGTATCAGCAAGTTGCAAGACAGCCTCAACTTCATCTTTCATCATTTTGCCAACCGGAATACCTGTCCAGTCAGCTACAACGTCGGCAACGGTACGGTTATCCACTAAAGGCATAACTAGCGGTTGGATGCCTTGCAGTTTTTTCAGTTTGTTAACCAACTCTTTTTGGCGGGCGTACAGCTGCTTGGTTTCTTTCTCAGCGGTTCCTTCTTCCGCTTGCATGATTTGTTCGCGCACATCTAATAGTTCGGTAACCAAGTCTGTTTCAGATTTCCATCTGTCTTCTAATTTTTTCAGACGACCTTCGACTTCAGTTAATTCTTTGCCGATATTGGTTATCCGTGTTTCAGAATCGAAACTGAGTTTTTTCTCACGTTCCAAATTTGCTTGTTCAAGCTTTAATGCTTCGGATTTCTTGCGCAGAAACTCGATACTGCCGGGCACAGCATGCTGGCTGACTGCAACTCGCGCGCAGGCAGTATCAATCAAGCCGACAGCTTTATCGGGAAGTTGGCGTGCAGGGATGTAGCGGTGGGAAAGTTTCACGGCTGCCTGAATTGCTTCATCGAGAATAATCACATTATGGTGTTTTTCCAAAGAAGCGTTTAATGCTCTAAGCATGTTGATGGCTTTGTTTTCGTCAGGCTCATCCACTTGCACCACTTGGAAACGGCGGGTCAGGGCAGGGTCTTTCTCAAAGTATTTTTTGTACTCTGCCCATGTTGTCGCACCGATAGTACGCAGTTTGCCTCGGGCGAGCGCAGGTTTGAGCAGGTTGGCTGCATCGCCTGTGCCGGCTGCACCGCCGGCGCCAATTAAGGTATGGATTTCGTCGATAAAGAGCACAATGGGGGTCGGGCTGGATTCCACTTCGTCCATAACCGCTCTGAGTCGTGATTCAAACTCTCCGCTGACGCTGGCACCTGCTTTGAGCAAACCGATATCCAGCAGGATTAATTGAACGTCTTTCAATCCGGGCGGAACATCTCCGGCGGCCAGACGCAATGCCAATGCTTCGACGACGGCTGTCTTACCGACACCGGCTTCACCTGTGAGAATCGGATTGTTTTGACGGCGGCGCATCAGGATGTCAATCATTTGTCTGATTTCGGCATCGCGACCCGTAAGGGGATCTATTTCGCCATTCTTTGCCTTTTCAGTGAGATTGCTGCCGTATTTGGCCAAGGCACTTTCTTTGTGTGTAGCGTTAGGTTCCGAAGATAAAGCGTTTTGGGTAACATCAAGATTTTCTTCAGAGTTTGCAGTAATAGCGACAATATTGTTTGCCAATGTTTCAGGTTTGATTTTGAGGAACTCGGATGAAATATTGGCCACAATGCTCTGTAAATTTTTATTTTCAAGAATGGTATAGAAAATGTGAGCAGTACGGATTTTGTCGGTGCCGAATTTGAGAGAACTGTATGTCCAAGTTTGCTCGACAAGGGTTTGGATATGTTCGGAAAAATCGATGACGGCAGTAGAGCCGGCAGGAAGTTTTTCAACCGCTGTCAATACATCTTTGCGGACTCTGGCTTCGTCTAAATTAAAACTGTTGATCAGGCAGAAGATATCGGTCTTCTCGGTTTGCAGAAGAGAATGAAGCCAGTGAACCAACTCAACGTAACTGTTTTCACGAAGACGGCAGAAGGTGTAGGCATTTTCCAGAGTTTTATACAAGGTGGTATTCAACTTGCCAAATAATACGCTGCGGCTGATGTTTGACATGATGTGTCCTTAATTAAGTTATTCCAAGTATGTCTAAAAATAATTTGAAAGAAGCTTTTCCCAACAAAGGGGTCGTCTGAAAAAGCTGTTTAATGGTTGCTGACGATCAAGTCTTCGGCATCACGGGAAACATTCCCCAGCCAAGTTGTTAAGCCGAGTTGTGTTTGTCCGCCCAAGTCCATGAGCGGTACTTCTTTTTGCATTAAAACAGGCTGTATATCCCATTCATATTCATCTGCGGCAAACAGCCGTACCCACTCGCGTAAACGGGTAGTATTGATGCCGTCTTTGAAGAATGATCGGTAAGCGGGTAGGGTAAGTGGGCCGATGATGATACGGAATTTACTTTGAACATCGTAAAGCTTGTCACCCAGCAGCAAGCCATCTCCCAGCGTATAGTTACCCATAATGCCGATTTGCGTTTTTTCTTCCGCAACTTCAACCCAATATCCGACATTGGTTTGAATGGTAACGGGGACTTTGAAATAACGGTTAAGCAGTTGTTGAAGATTGGCTGCCGACCGACTCTGTTTCATCAGCAGACCGGCAAAATAACGTTTGGCAAATTCGTGGATTAAGCCTTTGTTATGTATGGCCGGTGTATCCAGCCCATTAAAGCTGGCGATATATTTCCCAAAACGGTCTTCAGCATTTTTATCTAAAGAAATAATGCTCTGAGCGTTGGCCCATGCCCGATAGAATAAGACAGCCAGACGGTGTTGCAACATATTGGCAAAACCGCTCCATGTCCGGTCGCCGTGTTGGTGTTGACGCTCATAGGCATATTCGGTCAAATGCAAGGGCAGGGGGCCGGATGGGCCAAACAAACCGAATCCATTAATGGAAATTTCCACATAACGCGGCGATAAGGCAACCGATTGGATGTTGCGGGGAGCAAAAATAAGCGATGGCTCTTGGCGAATCCTTATTTTTTCCATTTTCGGGCTGACGGCCTTACCCAATAATTTCCCGCCGGTAACAAATTTGACGGACTCAAGCTGGCGCAAGAGTGAAAAATAATCGTATTTATAGGGCTGAGAGGCAACTTTGTTTAAAAAGCCCGTCAGTTTTTCATCCCATGTATCGTCCAATGCGTCGCCAAAATCTGTTTGAGCGTTAACCGGACTCATACGATTACCCTCTCTCCAACAGCAGTCGGCCAAGTAGCCATATGTCCTTGTTGGAGCGTGTCAATTTGAAGCTGTATGAATGAGTTAATCGACACCAAACGCTGGAAGTAATGGTTCAAAACCGAGCCGAACAGGAAGGGATGGATACCGCCCAATTGCGCTTCATCCAGTGTAACCGTGATTTTGATGCCTCGAACAGGAGCTGCGACTCCATAATGACGGACTACCTTGTTCACAATGGAAGTCTCAATACGTGTGATCGATTCAATCTGTTTTTTCAGCAAATCATTTTCAGAAGAGACAAACACCATTAAAAGCTCTTTTAAGGTGACGGGTGCATCTTCCTGATCGATGTTTAATAATGACAGATAGTTCAAACTTAATTGGTTTAAAAACGACCAAAGTGTCCGATCCTCACTCACAGCAGCTTGAGGACGTGTCAATTTAGAAATCAGCTTAATAGAGTTAACCGGCAGGAAACCTTCAATCAGGAAATCGGACTCTCCGTCACGCGGCATCATCAGCGGTAAATCCCTGCTGGTACACCAAGCATCTACGGAAAGATGTTGTATGCCGGAATTGAAAGCGTAATCCCGATTGTCTGCCAGAGACAAAAACACTTCGCTGCCCAAGTAGGAAGAACGGAAGCCATTTTTGACAGAATTTTCCGATGGAACTCTGTCTGCACGCCGTGCTGAAAAATAAGCATGCTGAGTTTGGACTTCGGGGAAGAGTCCCATATCCGGCGCTTTGTACATCGGCGAAAATGCAACGGTTTGACGGTTGTTGGTGTCAAAACCTTTTACTTGTTCGATGGCGTAGACTTCATAATTCAAAGGCTGCGTACGGTCGATGATGACGTGGTGTTCCTGATCTTGGATATTTACAGGAAAGCGGGAGCTTTTTTTTCTGAATAGATTCACCACCGGCACCGCATTGACAGAAAAATCCTCTACGCCGATCAGTTCTGTCAATTCAGGTATTTTGTTGCTGAATAAAAATGAAAGACTGAAATAGCGTTTGCGGTAAGTAATGATTTTTTTATTGACGCCCTTATCGTTTACGATTTCTTCCAAATGTTCGGGTACTTTGGGTAAATGTCCGTCATTCTCAGCCTGACGGACAGCCTGTTTGATATCTTTTTGAGCGATAAACAGGAATTTTTCCGGCAGACGCGCGTATTCCTGCATAATTCGGAATGCACTGACGGATTTGTCCAAATTAAACGATAAGGCTTCATCTTCCCGAAATCCCCGATGTTCCGGTTTGGAGGACAACGGGTAATACCATTGTTTGGGGTTCTCATAACTGTGGCAAACGACGCCTACGCATTCTGAGGCCAGTAAAAACAGCAGTGCAGATGACTTAGAAAGTTCCGTACCTAAAAACACAGACAATTCATCCGGCAACATTTCCGAACATGCGCCAGGTACGCTGAGTGAGAAGTCCAAACGCAAGGCAGATTGCACTTTTTTCCTAGCAGATGCCTTGAGCGCAGGAAGCGTGCTTGGTAAATAGCCGAGCGAATCGGTATATTTGGCTTTTTCTATGTGTAAAGGCAGGATTTCAGTAGTTTTAGTTACAGAAAACGGACAACTTACCTTGAATTCATCGATAGGTAATGAGCGCAATACTCTGCCACGTTCAAGCAGATTGATAACGTCGGCGTTGTATTGACCGGTAGGTTCCAAATTGACAATAGCTGCTGCCGGTTTCTGATTGATGAAGTCAGGGTAAACGACTTCCAAGATTCTTTGTACGAAACGGGGATATTCCGCATCCAGCTTGAGTTGGGTGCGGGCAGTGAGAAAGCTTACACCTTCCAATAGCCTTTCGACATAAGGGTCGGGGATGTCGGTTGTATCCAGTGCCAAGCGGGAGGCGATTTTGGGGTATTGCTGTGCAAATTCCCTGCCCATTTCCTTCAGGAAGGTCAGTTCTTTATTGTAGTAAGACAATAACTTGTTATTCAAGACCTATTTCCCCCATCTAACAAGTCAAACAACCCGGTCTCAACATCCATACTGGTTCGTAGCAGGAACTCTTTGGGATAAGGATTGAGTTTCAGGTAACCTTTGACTTCAATAATAAGTTTGTTGTGTAAAGCATCGTCATCATCGTCTACGGTATTTACGATAACTTGCAGGGTTTTGCTTTCGAGACGTGGTTCGAAGTCGATGATGGCTTGTTTGATGTTTTGTTCTACGTCCTGCCATTCTATGTCGGAGAAATTCACTCCCGACAGGGGCGGTATGCCGTAATTGAGTGTGGAAGAGCGTACATTGACAGGCAGATCTTTCTCCATACTTTCCGCTTGCATGTTGCAGGTATTCAGTAAGTAAAGAATATCGCGCAGAACAGCCTGCCGATATTGATCAAGATTGATGACCTGATCTGGGCGTGCTTCTTTTTTCTTGCGCGGTTCTTCATCTGTCAGTCTGTCAAACAAAGAAGGCAGCAGTTGGTTTCTGAATTGCGACATGATGGATTGCGGTAGTCGGAGGATGGGTAAGGTTTAACGCTGTTGTCCGAATTTGATATTACGAATATCTAAGAGACCAAAATCATGGCTGTCGGTATACAGGGTTTTTTGACCCATGCCTGTAAAGAGCTGTTCGGCTACTTCTATCCAGTCTGTTTGCGAACAGTTCATCAACATATCCGACCATTCGGTTTCTGCGTCCGGTAAAACGGCATAGCGGGCGGGGCTGGTACATTGAATGCATTCGCCGTCGGTAAATTTGATTTCAGACGACCTCCAGATGATGTCGAGCAACGAGCTTGGTGCTTTAAAAGCTATACTTTCAATAGAGTCCCAAGTTTGCCAATAGTAGTGGCCTTGATAGAAGAATTCATAAACAAAAGCAGTACGCACGTCGCCGTCCATAATCCAGTTGCTGTCGGTTTCAGCAACTGATTTATCTGCTAGAAGATAAGTGATGTGCGCTGGTGTGCCATCGATACAGTCGGATAAGGCTTCATAGTCGGCAGTAAGGGCAGAGTTTTTTTTCTCTGCAACATGAGCGACTAAAGAGAGTTGTTTTTGAAGAATATCGAGTTTACTTGCGTGCTGTTCCAGAGTTTTGGGTTTTTGCTGTGTTTCCAAGACTGCTTGACGACGCATTTCGGCAGAAATGTTTTCAATAAGGTAGAGCATCAGAGGCTTTTGAGTATCGGGAAACAGTTTTTGATATTGCCCGATTTGCTTTAAAGCCTGTTCCCATTTGGCACTCAGACAGAGGTATTGAATCAATGCCAAACGGTGTTCCTGATTGTCAGGATTTGAACGTACAAGCTCAATCATGTCCGTTAATTTAGTCTTCAAATCCATCCCAGCAACTCCTTATTTATTTGTATAAAGTGTGTAATAGTTGAAACCCGATTAACTTTTCAGGAAGACAGAGGTCGTCTGAAAAGTAAATTTATTGTAATAAAGCCTGACTTAAAACGCCTTTTAAGCCAGGCTTCTGCAGTTAAATGCGCATAGTGGTTATGCGGATTTGTTTTCTTTGATGTTGAAGGCCATTTGAACTTCAGCGCCTTTAGAACCTTTATCGGTTTGTTCCCAATATTGGTTTTTCACTTTGGCAGCTTGGAATGAATAACGCATTTTCAGCGCATCGTTGTCTTGTACACCGATGAATTTCACGCCGGTTACCAAGACATCTTCCAAAGTAGTGCGCGAATATTCGATCTGTTCGCCACCGGCTTTGCATACGGAAATTTCTACTTTGCTCAAGTGTTGGCCGGTAGCACAGTTTTTCAGAATGGTTGGAGCGGCTTTGTCAATAGCGGCAACTACGGTCAAGTCATTGAAATTGACTTTACCGGCACCACCGCCACCACCGCTGGTCATCGAACCGGGTTGCTCGGCACCCCAGTCAAAACTTTCGATGTTGGTCCAGTCTTTGTGGTTGGAATCTTTTGATTCGCCGTTAACACCTTCAACTTTCATGAACATATCGATAGCCATGTTTTTACTCTCCTTGTTAAAAGGTTAAAAAAATTAAGGGATTTAACAACAGGGCATGAACATGCCCACCTAAATAAACCAAACCCGACTATTCCTGTTTAGCCGAAGGCAGTTTGGAAACCAAGCGCAATGAAACGGTAAGGCCTTCGAGTTGGTAGTGCGGGCGCAGAAAGAATTTGGAAGTGTAATATCCGGGATTGTCTTCAACTTCTTCCACAACCACTTCAGCAGCAGCCAACGGTTTACGGGCTTTTGTTTCTTGAGTGGAGTTAATCGGGTCTCCATCTACATAATTCATAATCCATTCGTTTAGCCAACGTTCCATGTCTTCACGCTCGCGGAACGAACCGACTTTGTCGCGTACGATACATTTCAGATAGTGCGCGAAACGACAGCACGCAAACAGGTAAGGCAGACGCGCAGACAAACGAGCATTAGCGGTAGCATCAGGATCATAATATTCAGACGGTTTATGCAGTGATTGAGCACCAATAAACGCGGCCAAGTCGGTATTTTTACGGTGAATCAACGGCATGAATCCCAATGCTGCCAATTCGGCCTCGCGGCGGTCGCTGATGGCGATTTCGGTTGGACATTTCATATCCACGCCGCCGTCATCCGTCGGGAATGTGTGGCAGGGAAGGTTTTCAACGATACCGCCGGATTCCACGCCGCGGATTGAGGTACACCAACCATAATATTTGAATGAACGGTTAATATTTACCGCCATTGCATAAGCCGCATTGGCCCATGTGTATTTGTTGTGATCCGCGCCTTCAGTTTCTTCTTCGAAGTCAAACTCATCGACAGGATTTGTCGTGGCACCGTAAGGCAGACGGGACAAGAAACGTGGCAGGGCCAAACCGATATAACGCGAATCTTCGGAATCACGCAGGCTGCGCCATGGGGCATATTCGGCATTTTGGAAAATTTTGCTCAAATCACGAGGATTGGCCAATTCCTGCCAAGACTCCATCTGCATTAATTTGGGAGATGCGCCGGCAATAAATGGGCAGTGTGCGGCGGCAGCAATTTTTTCAAGACTATTGAGCATTTCTACATCGGGTGCAGAGTGGTCAAAATAGTAGTCGCCAATCAAACAGCCAAAAGGTTCGCCACCAAATTGACCGTATTCTTCTTCATAAATGCGTTTGAATAGGGGGCTTTGGTCCCAAGCAGTGCCTTTGAAGCGTTTTAAGTTGCGGGCAACTTCTTTTTTGGAAATGGGCAATACCTTGATTTTTAACAAGGTATCAGTTTCGGTATTGGTAACCAAATGATGCAGGCCGCGCCATTCGCCTTCCAACTTTTGGAAATCTTCATGATGCAGAATCAGATTAATCTGTTCAGAGAGTTTTCTGTCGAGCTCGGCAATAATTGCTTCGATAGTTTGATAAGTGTCGTCTGAAATAGTAATGGCATTTTGTAAGGCCTGTTGGGCCAGTGTCGCCACAGCATTAGTTACAGCGCTTTTAGCTTCTTCGGTTTTGGGTTTGAATTCTTTTTGCAGCAGCTGTTCAAATTCATTTGCGGCAAATACGCTTTTCGCGCCGCTATCCCCTTGGATATCTAATTGCTTTTCAGTCATGATTCACGCTCACTTTATTGATTTCATCTGAAATTATTGCTCGTCTTTGGGTGTCGCTTTAGGCGCAGCTGCAAGGCTTTTCAGCAGCTCGCTGTCTCCCAAGACTTTTCCGATTAATTCTTCAGCACCACTCTTACCATCCATATATGAAAGCAGGTTGGCAAGCTCTGTACGCGCTTGTAGGAGTTCGTTTAAAGGACCTACTTTTTTGGCGATTGCTGCCGGAGAGAAATCATCCATGCTTTCCAATTCAAGTTCTACATTCAAGTTGCCTTCCCCGGTAAGCGTGTTTTTGACATTAAATGCGACACGCGGTTTGAGGGCTTTCATGCGCTCATCGAAATTATCTACGTCAATTTCCAAAAATTTGCGTTCAGCTAATTCAGGTAGCGGTTCTACGGGTTTACCGACCAAATCTGCCATCACACCCATAACGAATGGAAGCTCAATTTTTTTCTCAGAACCGTAAAGTTCTACATCGTACTCAATCTGTACGCGAGGAGCCCGGTTGCGGGCAATAAATTTTTGTCCGGATGATTTGTTTCGTGACATATTCAATGACCTTTAAATGATAAAAGTTGTTTATTGAAACGAACTTTAAATATTGCGGATAGACTAGCTTATTCGTTGGAAGTTCCCGTTTCTTCGTCCTGCTTCCCGATCAAAACTTCCAGATTGGCAATGCTTTCAGGACTAATATCTTTCATAATGTCGTAGAAGTTCATATTCATTTGCCGCTGTACCCTACGGATAAATAGTGGGGCAGGGTGGCTGGGTTCCAGCGTTTCAAAGTAGATGCAGATTTTTTCCAAAGCCAAATCGACATCAGCCCGATTTTTGATATTCAGACGACGCCAAGCATCCGCTTCTTGCAGGGTTGATTGCTCTCGGGCAGCGGTCGAAAGAGACGTTTCAACTGGCTGTTCTGTTTGTTCTGCCTGTTGCAGCTGCGGCGTGCTACCATCGTTGTAATTGACGGCTTTGTGGATCAGGGTAAGCGGTTTTTGAATCACTTCAAAATTGAGTGAGTGTTCGTCTTGCAGCTGGGTCGAGAAAGTGTTTTGAATATCTTTCAGATGGTCTAATGCTTGGATTAAGGCAATCAATTCCGGTTTGCCGGTATCGGCACTTACCCTGATATCGAGCATCAAACGTTCTTTGCCGCCCGGATAACTTTGAGGATCATTGCCTTGCAAGACAGAAACTGCTTCTTTAACGGTAATGGGCTGTTGGGTCAGACCGTTTACTAATAACTTGGCTGAAAATACTTCTTTGGCGATGCCATCAAGTGTCGTGAATGCACTTAATGCATTGATTCGATAAAACGGGTCGGGTTCGCCGTCCTCATCTTCGAGTTTGGGATATAGGGATTTCCAATATAAATCCACATTGGTTTTGATGGCTTCGCAGCCGGTGCAAAAGCCAACCAGTCCGTGTTTTGCGGTAAGAGCCTGTGTGTAATAGGCTAAAACATGGAGGTCTTTTGATTCAGCCAGCAGTTGATTGCATAGCTTCTCTACTGTTGCCCAATCAGGCTCTTCAGCAGGGATGATGGTATCGCCATATTGTCTTTCCGGTTTCCCTTCGGCAGCGCTTTGAAGCTCTAAAAAGCGGCTATCGTATTCAATATTTACCCCTTCAGGGGTGTCGGCGGAAATTGGTTCAGCCCATAGGGGAAATGTACTCATCTACTTATAATCCAAATATTTTATTAAACAGAGAGCACGTTGGTTCTCCGTCTCTTTCTATATGGTTACCACTTTCGCATTCCATCCAAAAGCTACCGATGTTATCTGTTTTGGATAAAAAAATGAGGAAAGATTCAGATAGTGGATTGGTAGGTTTGTGAATTGTATCTAAGCAATCTTTTAAAACACATTTGCCATTAGTCAATGTTTGGTTAAAAAAATCTATATTTTTGTAAAAAAAATTAATAGATTTTAACTGTTCGGAAGGGGTGTAAGGCTTTTGAAATAATACAAAAGGATATTGTCGACCTGTTTGGTCCGAACTAAGGGCTGTTATACCTGTATAGGTTATGTTCGCAGGCAGTTTAACACAAAACAGCCAAATACGAGATGCGAAAAGCGCCTTTCGGGTAAATGGAATTAGCTTATCTTGGTTGGTGCAACGACCAAACCATCCATCCCAAAAATTTTTATCGTTAGCTTGGAGATTTTCAGAAACAATAAAATCACGAGATTGATTTAATTTTCCGAAAAAGTAGGTGTTTATTCGCTGCATAAATAACAATCACATAATGTAAAATTAACAAAAGATAAAGTTACTTAAGGTATTGATTATGCCTTTGCCTCAAACATATCCAATATGGCTGCCGTATATATACTTTACCATAATTTTGGTTTATGTATTAATATATTTTTTTATCTGTTAAAAGAATAAGTAAGGTAAATCTTTTATGATATTAGTATATTTACGGAACATTTATTGTTATTTTAGTGTCTTAAGATACAATGTATTTACAGTTTGTTATTTGTTATAATTTTGTTGTAATGCTATTTCAAAACAGTCAGAATTATTTTGACTTGGCGTCTTAAGTCTCTAAATATCTTAAGTTTTTCATTTCAAAAGCAATAGAATCTCGACGGAGGGATTAAACCCATGGCCTCTTTCGGTAATACTTTCGGTATTCTCATCCCCAAACCAGCCGCACCAGCCATGGTGTCTCAAGGCTCTGCCAATCCACCCGAGCCGCTGACCAA
>NZ_CALNWV010000038.1:0-24799 GCF_940793045.1 Neisseria sp. Marseille-Q2251 | reverse complement strand
CATCATCTTGTCTGTCTTTCAAACAGTGTGAGGCTGTCGCACTCACACTTATCGGTAATCTGTTTTGTTAAAGAGCAAAAACGAATTATAAAGCATTTCATCTCATTGTCAATCAAAACTTTTCTTAAAACCTCGAAAAATCAGACCAACTGTGATATACTTACCTGTTCGTTCAACCACCGCCGAAGCAGCGAAGAACCGAACTATACCCCCACCCGCAAAAACCGTCAACTCCTAAACAATAAAAAATTCTACAAAAACCGACAACAAACTGAAATTCAAAGACTTTTATTTCAAAATATTCTCAAACCAAACTCAATCAACATCAAAGGTCGTCTGAAATCCCTTTCAGACGACCTTTGCCATGAATATCCGAAACAATTCCAAATATACCAAGCTTCGATTTACAACTTAAGATACCCACCCATCAGTCCCTGTTACTTTTTTGAACAGTATCCATGTTAGTATTATTACTTATTTAATTCAAATTGGATTGAGTTGCTGTAATGAGTAAACACATTCTTTTAGGGATAAGCGGTGGTATTGCGGCTTATAAATCATGTGAGTTGGTCAGATTACTAAAAAAACAAGGACATTCTGTAACGGTAGCAATGAGCCGTGCAGCTACTGAATTTGTTACCCCCCTTACGTTTCAAGCATTAAGCGGAAATCCTGTTCTAGTCGATACGCACGATGGTCACTCGACTAGAGGAATGAGTCATATTGATTTAACCCGAGAAGCGGATGTTTTTTTAATTGCTCCCGCTACTGCCAATACGGTTGCCAAGATCGCCAACGGTATTGCTGATAATCTACTGACCAATTTGGCAGCAGCACGAAAATGCCCCATGGCAGTCGCTCCGGCGATGAATGTGGAGATGTGGAACAATCCTGCCAATCAAAGGAATATCCAACAACTGATTTCAGACGACATCACGGTTTTCCAGCCATCCTATGGCGAACAGGCTTGCGGTGAAATCGGGATAGGGAGAATGCCTGAAGCGATTGAACTTGCCGATTTGATTCATGATTTATGGACGCCGAAAATACTTGCCGGCAAAAAAATCTTAATCACTGCCGGCGCGACCTTGGAAATGATTGACCCGGTCCGTGGAATTACGAATATTTCCAGCGGTCAAATGGGCATTGCCTTAGCCCGTGCATCCAGAATGGCCGGCGCACAAGTTACGTTGATTTATGGACAGTTACAAACTCCCCTGCCAATCGGTCTCTATCATACGGAACAGGCTATTAGCGCCCAAGAAATGTACGATGCTGTTCATAAATATATTGAAGATCAGGATGTTTTTATTTCCGTAGCCGCTGTGGCTGACTATAAGGTAAAAAACAGCAGCCCGCACAAATTGAAAAAAGAAAATTCAAAAGATACCCCGACCCTTGAATTGGAAGCCAATCCTGATATTTTGGCATCTGTAGCCACCCTACCCAAATCGCCTTTTTGCATTGGATTTGCCGCAGAAAGTGAAAAAGTTTTGGAATATGCTCGGGAAAAACGTTTACGCAAAGGCATTCCGATGCTGATTGCCAATGACGTTTCTCAAGCAATGGGAAAACCCACCAATCAGATTACTATTATTACGGATGACGAGGAACTATCTTTTCCTGAGAAAGAGAAATTACAGGTAGCAGAGGAAATTGTTCAATCTCTTGCTCGCCATCTGGACAAACCAGACCTGTAAGTAATCAGGTTAACCTGAACTATCTTCTACAACGGCAAAGGTCGTCTGAAAATTTTCAGACGACCTTGGATTCGGATTTCAAGTGCAACACTAGTGTATCAGTGGTTTGAACAGATTCAAGAATAAAACACTTGGCGTTTCGTAGCCAAGTGTTTTTCTTGGCCGGTGGTTCAACTCATCTTGAACCCTGCGTATCTCCCGATCGCTGATGTTTCGGAAATCGGTTTGTTTGGGGAAATATTGTCGGATGAGTCCGTTGGTGTTTTCATTCAGCCCTTTCTCCCAAGAATGGTAGGGGCGGCAAAAATAGGTTTTCGCTGCTAATGCTTTGGCTATTTTGGTGTGTTGGTAGAACTCTTTGCCGTTATCCATGGTGATGGTGTGGACTCTGGCTTTATGTGCCCTTAATACCCTAATGGCTGCCTGGGCAGTGTCTTCGGCCTTTAAGTTATCCAATTTGCAGATGATGGTGTAGCGGGTAACGCGTTCGACCAAGGTCAATAATGCGCTTTTCTGATCTTTGCCGACGATGGTGTCGGCCTCCCAATCGCCGATGCGGGCTTTTTGGTCGACGATAGCGGGTCGGTTTTCTATGCCGACGCGGTTGGGCACTTTGCCTCCGGTCCATGTGCTGCCGTAGCGTTTGCGGTAGGGTTTGCTGCATATTCTGAGGTGTTGCCACAAAGTGCCGCCGTTGCTTTTGTCTTGGCGGAGGTAGCGGTAAATGGTGCTGTGATGGAGTGTGATCCCGTGGTGTTTGCGCAGGTAGGCGCATACTTGTTCGGGACTGAGTTTGCGGCGGATAAGGGTGTCGATGTGTTGAATCAGCTGCGAATCGAGCTTATAGGGCTTTCGCTTACGCTGTTTGATAGTCCGGCTTTGCCGCTGGGCTTTTTCGGCGCTGTATTGCTGCCCTTGGGTATGGTGCCGCTTGATTTCGCGGCTGATGGTGCTTTTGTGGCGGTTAAGCTGTTTGGCGATTTCGGCGATGGTGCAGTAGCGGGACAGGTATTGGATATGGTATCGTTCGTCTTGGGTCAGTTGTGTGTAGCTCATGGCAATCTTTCTTGCAGGAAAGGCCGTATGCTACCTCATACTGGCCTTTTTCTGTTATGGAAAGTTGCACTTCAAATGCGAATCCGCCGACCTTTTTGATATTCAATGCCCTGCTGATGAGCCTCCATTGAATGGCGGCTTGGCAAACCAAATTATGGAAATCATGGCGATGAACAAGATACTGCCAGCCAGGAAAATCTCATTTGACCCCATGATGAAGCCTTGCTGCGTAATGACATCGGAAATATTTTTCAAAACCTGCTGTTCACTCAGCCCCCGATTCGTCATTTCATGAACTGTTTGAACAGTCAAACTCGAATATGGATTAATCTGTTCACTCAGCTGCGTATGATGCAAAGCTTCTCTCCGTTCCCACATGGTACTGACTATGGATACGCCCACCCCACCCATGAAGACGCGCAAGAAATTAGACAGGCTACTTGCTGATGCAATTTGATCGGATTTAATATGGGACAATGTAATGCTGGTCAACGGAAGGAAAAACATGGACACACCCAAGCCTTGCCAGAATTGGGGCCAAACAACATTGCTCATATTCATTCCGGCATAAAAATCAGTGCGCCAATAGAAAGTAAAAGCAAACATCAAGAAACTTGCGGTAACAAGAAGACGCATGTCAATACGGTTGCCGAATCTACCTATGATCGGGGACAACAAGATAGGAAGAAAGCCCACAGGTGCAGCCGCCAAGCCCGCCCATGTTGCCGTATAACCAAGATTAGACTGCAACACTAGCGGCAACAGCGTCAGCGTACCCATGTAAACCATAAAGCCCAACGAAGTCGCCAGTACGCCTATCGTAAAATTTCTGTTGCTAAACAAAGAAAAATCGACAATGGGGTATTTCTCGCCCAGTTCCCAAACCACAAAATATGTCAGACATACCAATGCTACTATACCTAAAACGATAATCTCTCCAGAGGCAAACCAGTCCAACTCTTTACCTCTATCGAGCATCATTTGCAGCGCACCGACGCCAACCACCATCAAGACCAAACCGATGTAATCTATCGGCGTCTTAACCACTTCCGTTTCCCTATCCCTCAATTGCTGCCACACAATAAGTGCAGAAATAATACCGATAGGGATGTTGATGAAGAAAATCCAACCCCAATGCCAATTATCCGAAATCCAACCGCCGAAAATAGGACCTAAAACGGGCGCGACGACAACGGTCATTGCCCACAATGCCAAAGCCAATGTCCGTTTTTCAGGAGGATACGATGCCATTAACAAACTTTGCGACAGCGGAATCAACGGTCCGGCTACAAAGCCTTGTAACACCCTGAAGATCACCAAAGCCTGAAGATTGGGTGCAATGCCGCACAACCACGACAGCAAAACAAATCCCACTACGGAGGCGATAAACAGTTTTACTTCGCCAAACCGTTTTGCCATAAATCCGGTTAGCGGCACTGAAATCGCATTCGCCACGGCAAATGACGTAATAACCCAAGTACCCTGAGTAGTCGCCGCCCCCAAGTCCCCGGCAATTACCGGTACTGCAACGTTGGCAATCGTGGTATCCAAGACTTCCATAAAAACGGCAAGGCTGAGTGCCAACGTAACCAGCACCAGCCTAACACCCTGCAATGGCGGATAATTCATATTTCTTCGCTATTATTCATTCAATATATTGCACAGTGATTGCGCTTAGATACACATCCCTTTTCAGACGACCTCTTTGATGAACATTCATATCATCATAACCAAAGTGCTGCCTTGTATAATCCGTCACAAATTTGCTTCCTCATGTACTTTGATATCTATTCGCTATCAAAGAACCGCATTCAGCAATTCAACACATGAAAGGTCGTCTGAAAACATTTTTTACTTAGCGTATTTCTCAAAAATCTTATCGATCAACGCATCGGCAGCAGCCCAATCCACACTTTCGGTTTCCGGTGATTCTACATTTTTATCAGCAACCGCCGTCATATTTTTTCCTGAACCGGCACCTGAAATATCAACCTTTACTTTCATAGATAAACCGACACGCAGCGGATTTACCTGCAACTCTTTCGCATCCAAACTGATGCGGACCGGAACACGTTGTACAACCTTAATCCAGTTCCCCGTCGCATTTTGAGGTGGTAAAAGGGAGAATGCACTGCCCGTACCCGCAGACAAACCCATCACCCTGCCATGATAGACCACTTTATTTCCATATAAATCAGCAGTCATTTCAACAGGTTGACCAATTTTCATTTGACGCAGTTGCGATTCTTTAAAGTTAGCATCAACCCAAAGATTACTCAAAGGAACCACAGCCATCATTGGTGAACCTTGAGCGATACGCTGCCCTACTTGAACATTCCGTTTGGCAATCTGTCCATTCATCGGGGCGCGAATTTGGGTGCGTTGCAGATTCAACCATGCATCTTTAATATGGCTGATGGCTGTTTGCACCGCAGGTTGTTGACGCAGAGGGATATTATTACCTAAAATTGCTTGTGCAGAAGTCTCTTCCGCTTCCACTGCCTTCAAAGCCGCTTGAGCTTGAACCACAGCAGCGCGGGCATGACTCAACTCCTCACCTGAAATCGCATCCGTTCCCGATAAAGCTTCACGTCGGCGCAAATCTGCCTGAGCCTTGGCCAATTCGGCTTTTCGCAACAGAACTTGCGCTTTTGCTTTCGAGTTAACCGCAGTTTGTTGTTTATTCTGACGAATTGCCTGAATCAATTCATTTTGAGCACGCTCGTAAGCCAGCTGAAAATCGCTGTCATCCAACGCAACCAAGACATCCCCTTTTTTGACTACATCAGTATCGTCATACATCACCTTCCTTACCGTACCGGTGACTTGAGGGGTAATTTGCACCAGATGGCCCGCAACATAAGCATCTTCAGTCTCTTCCTCGTATTGCCAAAATAAGAAATACGCAAGAGCCACTCCGACTGCAATCAAAATAAAAAGCAGTGTGATAACTGCTAAATTACGTCCGCGCTTACGCCCCACCCTTGAACTTTTTGTCCCTAAATTGCGTAATTGTTCATTATTTTCGAGATTCGCATCCATGATTTCATTTTAACCCGAGTAATTACAGACTATTTTCCTTATTTACCCCACCCCATTAATATCTCTTTGATTTTAATAGAATAGACAATACTGAAAAATACATGCAGAGGTGCATTTTATAGCCGCATCGTTACTCAATCAAGTAACAATCATATTTAAAAACCATTTGGATATCCCCTTTTACCATTAAGCGCAAGCAATCATTTCAAAGCCATCCAAGCAATACCGATTCCTGACAATCAAAAAGCAATTGGCGATATTCTGAACACATACATTTAAACATTAAATGCATATTCAAAATATCGCCAACTGACTTAATTAAAAGGAAAGAGGTCGTCTGAAAAGCCTCCTATTGCGTTTTAAACCCACCGCCCAACTGGGCATTCAGATTACTCCACGCAATCAACCATTCAGATTGATACTGCACCAATTGCATTTTTACCTGCAACATATCATCTTGTTTTTGCAATGCGTTAAGACCGTTATCCAATCCTGCCCTCACTCTACCCTGAGCATTTTTAACCGACTTCTCGGATATTTTCAGCATTTTATCCCAAGTAGACTGTTTACTTTGTAGGCTTTGGTAATCTACAACAGCATCCGCAGCAGAACGCATCGCATTTAAAACCGTTTGATCGTACACAGCCACCTGCTCATTATATTCTGCACGTTTACCTGCCAATTTTGACTGCAATGCACCAGAAGTGAAAATAGGAAGATTGATAGCCGGAACAATACCCAGCATGCCTGATGTTTTACCTCTGACCACATTGAACGCATCGATATGTCCAAGACCTGCCAAGGCTTTTAACTCAATATTGGGATAAAACTCTGCCTCAGTAGATTTAACCGCATGCAGCTTAGATTCCAATAATGATTTTTGTGCCGCTATATCCGGTCGAGCTGCTAACAAATCAGCATGGATTTTATTCACAGGGACAACAGGAACCACACCCATTCGACTGGGTTCTTGCTCGGAAAGCGCTCCCGGCACGTTACCGCTTAATACCGCCAAAGCATGTCGGACTTTGGCAATCTGTTGTTCCAATGACGTTTTTTCCAACTGAAGTTGCTGAGTCGCCAATTCAATTGGATACAATGATTGCGCAGGCATCAGGTTTGCATGGATTCTGCGTAAGACCAATTGCTGCATTTTCTCTGACAGATCGATACGTTCCTGCACAAGAGCTTGTCGCTCGCTCAAAGCCTGCCAAATAAAATATTGCTTGGCTACCGCGTTCGCCAGCTCAATCCGTGCCTGATGGGCTTCATACAGAATTGCCTGACGGCGTCCCAAAACCGCTGCAATCTGCTCACGGTTTTTTCCCCAAAAATCGAATGTCCAACTTCCCTGTACTGCCGCGTTTGCCAACAATAATGTATGGTCGGTATCGATACGGGAAGATGCGGGCTTGGGTGCAACATACATCCCAACCCCGCGCGCGGACATACCGATTTGCGTTTTGCCGGCGGCTTCGGTTATTCCCAGCTGCGCTTGTGCTTGCTCGAAACGCGCCTTGGCAATACGCAAATCCGTTGATGTCTGGATAGCTTGTGCAACCAGTTGATTTAGTTTGTTATCTTTTAATTGTAACCACCATCCGTCTTGAATGAGGGATGCTGATTTACCATCGGGCAAAGAATACACCGTTGGTTCTTCCAACGGTGTTTGTTTACCAAACTGCGCACAAGCTGCAAGTACAGATACTGCGATAATGCAGATGCCCCGTTTGGCAATATTTGATTTCATGGCAGACTCCATTTTTTTACTTTTATCCCTGCCACAATTCTTACTGTATCAGATCAACTGTCCAAACGGTTCAACAGCTTGCCCAACAGATTTTGCAACTGGGTATAATCCTCATTGGTAAAATCTTCCCAAGCTTCCCCGCTCTTACTGGAAATCTGCGGCCATACTTGTTGGATAAAAGACTCACCTTCCTGTGTCAATTTTAACACAATCTGGCGGCGGTCTTGCTGATTGATATGACGACCTACCCATCCCCGTTCTACCATCTCATCGGAAAGACGGGTTGCACTGGTACGCGTCAAATCCATCAAGTCGCTCAAACGCGAAGGAAGGATTTCGCTTTTAGGGCTGACATAAACTGCCATCAAAGCAAACCACAAATTTTCATTGATACCGAAAGTTTTCAAATTCTCATTGAGATGACTGCTTAAACGCTCGGTTGTTACCCGTAACAGACGTCCTGTTCTTACCTGTTGTTCTGAAAATTCAGGCAAACGGTCGGAAAGTTGGCGCAGCGCGTTGACCAAGTCGGTTTGTGAAAAACTCATTATAAATATCCTCTTCTTAAATTTATTGGCTGTTTATGCTGCAAATCAGAATAAAATGACAATCTCATTTGCTTCAAAATACCAAATACTTATTCAATGCCGCTATACTAATTCAACTGATTATTTTCCGAATGAAAATCTGACAATCGGTCCAAGAAGATAACAAGTGGCGTTTTTTTATGCATAAGTCATCTAATTTGTATGTAATTCCGAATTCTTACTCTACAAAATCAGTATTCAGAAAGGATAGATTTGTGGTTACCGACAACTTAATTTATTGTTTATATTGAAAACCCCATAATTTATTAGAGAGATGGCGCTTCTCCTTAGTTCTATAACTCAAAACATGACTTTTGAGATACTACTGAAAACACTTCAAAAAAATTTTAACTTTTACGATTAATGCGAAAAAATTAACTAGAAAAATCATAAATTTAAAAATCAGTTTAAATTCAATCCGCATTGCTTTGCAAAGGCATTACCGCCACATCAAAACATCCGCACACACCTATCATTTTTTCGCATTTCCAGCCCAGCGTTCAACCGCTAAATAATTATCAAAAAAATCACAAACATAGTTCCCCTTATATTACAATCCGCCTTTCGTGGTTCGAAAACCTCCCACATTAAAAAACTAAGGAAACCCTCATGTCCCGCAACACTGAAGAGCTGCAAGGCATCTCGCTTTTGGGCAATCAAAAAACCCAATATCCGACCGGATACGCTCCAGAAATTCTCGAAGCATTCAACAACAAACATCCCGACAACGACTATTTCGTCAAGTTCGTCTGTCCCGAATTCACCAGCCTCTGCCCCATGACCGGGCAGCCCGACTTCGCCACCATCTACATCCGCTATATCCCGCACATCAAAATGGTGGAAAGCAAATCCCTGAAACTCTACCTCTTCAGCTTCCGCAACCACGGCGATTTTCATGAAGACTGTGTCAACATCATCATGAAAGACCTGATCGCACTGATGGATCCGAAATACATCGAAGTTTTCGGCGAATTCACACCACGCGGCGGCATCGCCATTCATCCCTTTGCCAATTACGGCAAAGCAGGTACCGAGTTCGAAGCATTGGCACGAAAACGCCTGTTTGAACACGACAGCCAATAATCCATCCCCTTTTACGCATTTTCAGACGACCTCTTTCACAAGAAGGTCGTCTAAAAGCCTTTCCGAAAGATTTCCATGTACGAATTTACAACAGCGCAACAACAGAAGGCACTCTTCTGGCTGGTGCTTTTCCATATTCTCATCATCGCCGCCAGCAACTATCTGGTGCAGTTTCCCTTCCAAATTTTCGGCATCCACACCACTTGGGGCGCGTTTTCCTTCCCCTTCATCTTCCTTGCCACCGACCTGACCGTCCGCATTTTCGGTTCGCACTTGGCACGGCGGATTATCTTTTGGGTCATGTTCCCCGCCCTTTTGCTTTCCTACATCTTTTCCGTTTTGTTCCACGACGGCAGTTGGACAGGCTTAGGCGCGCTGTCCGAATTCAACACCTTTGTCGGACGCATCGCCTTAGCCAGCTTTGCCGCTTACGCACTCGGACAAATCCTTGATATTTTTGTGTTCAACAAATTACGTCGTCTGAAAGCGTGGTGGATTGCCCCGACCGCATCAACTGTCATCGGCAACGCCCTGGATACGTTGGTATTTTTCGCCATTGCCTTCTACGCAAGCAGCGATGAGTTTATGGCGGCAAACTGGCAGGGCATCGCTTTTGTCGATTACCTGTTCAAACTCACCATCTGCACCCTCTTCTTCCTGCCAGCCTACGGCGTGATTTTGAATATCTTGACGAAGAAGCTGACGACACTGCACTCCCAACATCCTCAAAAACAGATGCTGCCGGCACAAGAATCTTGATGCAGTCCGACAGAACGATTTACGATTCCCGTTCATAGAAAATACAAAGAGGTCGTCTGAAAATTTCAGACGACCTCTTTGTATTTTCTGGCCTCGCCAACAGGAATCGAACCTGTATTTTACGCTTAGGAGGCATACGTTCTATCCGTTGAACTATGGCGAGCGTGTTAAACTTTTCCTGCAATAAACGATAATAATCCCGCGGCAATCAGCGGACCGACCGGAATGCCGCCCATAAATGCTACACCGATAACCGTACCAATCAAAAGACCTGTTACCAAAACAGGCTGTTCGCTCATCAGCGATACGCCGCGCCCTGCCAGCCAGGCGACAAGGATGCCGATTAATACGGCGGCAATCATTTTGAAATTAACAAACTCCGACAGCGGCGGAATTTGAACCTTCCCTGAAACCAGCGGACTTAAGACCCGATTGTCAGCAAAATAATCCCAAAATGCAAGCCGTGTTTTTCCATGAAAGGAATATATTGCGACAAAGCAGTCTGTTGCATTAAAAGCAAAACTGCTGCGGAAATCGTAATCGAGTTGTTGTTGCTGACGACGCCGAGAAAAATCAGCGTCACCAAAAACATCGGGACGAAATTGAAATTCATCGGATTTAAGAAACCCGTGCCAATGATTCCTCGGCCAACTGAATCATCGCCTGCTTGACTTCGCTATCGGGCAATACTGCCAAAGAAGCCACGGCTTGCTCAACGGCTTTTCGTGCTTCAGAAATCGAATAAGTCAGCGCGTCGGAATGGACAACATAATCATGGATTTTTTGGAAACTGCTGCGATCCGCATTTTCCAAAGCGTGGCGCACATCGTCCGCCACTTGTTTCGAGCCGTTGCGCATCAGATAAATCAGCGGCAAAGTCGGCTTGCCTTCTGCCAAATCGTCGCCGACGTTTTTACCGATTTCTTCGGTTTCACCCGAATAATCCAAAACATCATCAATAATTTGGAACGCCGTACCGACATACATGCCGTAATCTTTCAGCGCCTGCTCATGCTCAGGAGAGGCACTACCTAAAATCGCACCGACCTGTGCTGCCGCTTCAAACAATTTGGCTGTTTTATATTGAATCACTTGAACATATTGTGCTTCGGTGATGTCGGTATTGCCGATGTTCATCAGCTGCATGACCTCACCTTCGGCAATAATATTGGTTGCATCCGCCATGACTTCCAAAATGCGCATACTGCCGGAATCAACCATCAACTGGAAAGCGCGCGTATATAAAAAGTCGCCGACCAACACTGCCGCCGCGTTGCCGAACAGATTATTCGCCGTTTCGCGTCCGCGGCGCAAATCGCTTTCATCAACCACATCGTCGTGCAACAGGGTCGAAGTGTGGATAAATTCCACCATCGCCGCCAAAGCATACAGCTTATCTCCATCATAACCGACCGACTTACCTGCCAAAATCGTCATAATCGGACGCAGACGCTTACCGCCGGCACTGATAATATAAGTACCGATTTGCGAAATCAGCGCGACATCAGACTGAACCGCTTGGTTGATCACCTCATTGACCCGTGAAAGGTCTTCAGGCAAATGGCGTTGGAAATAAGGCAGGTTTTCGAGCATAACACATTCTCAGTCGGCAAAATGAAGCAGGCTTGCCGTATAAATAATGGGTTGGGTATAAGGCGGAAATAATATTGCCGCATAAAAAATATCGGCAATCCAACGCGCGATTATAGCAGCAAAGCCCGTTTGACACATCTTTCAGACGACCCTGACCCCAAAAACGAAATAAACTTTGACAAAACAGGCAAATAGCAATAGAATCTCGTGTTTCGCACAATGGTGTGCGGGATATTAACCATAATTCTCATGGAGTTGAGTATGTACGCGGTCGTAAAAACCGGCGGCAAACAATATAAAGTTGCCGTTGGCGAAAAATTGAAAGTAGAACAGATACCAGCCGAACTCGACAGCCAAATCGAACTGACCGAAGTTTTGATGATTGCTGACGGCGAATCTGTAAAAGTTGGCGCTCCTTTTATCGAAGGCGCAAAAGTAACAGCTAAAGTAGTAGCCCATGGTCGCGGCGAGAAAGTACGCATTTTCAAAATGCGCCGCCGTAAACACTACCAAAAACGCCAAGGCCATCGCCAAAATTTCACTCAAATCGAAATCGTGGCAATCGCCTAATTTTTGAAACTTAGGAGTATTACAAATGGCAAGTAAAAAAGCAGGCGGTAGCACCCGCAACGGTCGCGATTCAGAAGCCAAACGCTTGGGCGTAAAAGCCTACGGCAACGAGCTGATTCCGGCAGGTTCCATCATCGTTCGCCAACGCGGTACCAAATTCCACGCCGGCGACAACGTAGGCATGGGCAAAGACCACACTTTGTTCGCCAAAGTGGACGGTTATGTTGAATTCAAAACCAAAGGCGCGCTGAACCGTAAAACTGTCAGCATCCGTCCTTACACCGGTTCTGAAGAATAATCCGAGTTTATCGTGATATTGAAAAAGCTGTATTTCTTAGGAAATACGGCTTTTTTGTTTATATAGATCGGAAATGATTTTGGTATCGCTGATTCAATCTTCAGCAGTTCAAAGCAACACAGCGATAAACAATACAATCGGTACTACGATGAAACAACTACACCGCATCGATTGAAAACCAAACTACTACAAAATTTCAGACGACCCCTTTGCCATCACACCTCTTCTCATACTCCAGAGTAAAAGACAAGCAAATTGATATAGCCATTACTTACTGATTTTTAAACACTTCAGAATACACAACATATTGCCGCCATTGACTTACATTAAGCGCAGCGTAAAAAATCATTCACAATATAAATCTTTGAATTACTCAATCGATACTTTTGCTATAATCAATTACTCAATGCAGATTACCCTTATCTCATTCAAACACAGTAAACTTAAGGTCGTCTGAAATTATCCGTACCCCTTTAACAAAAAGGATGCCTCATGAGCTTACACAGCGATATTCTTGTCGTCGGCGCAGGACCTGCCGGATTGAGTTTTGCCGCAGAACTGGCCGGTAGCGGTTTAAAAATCACCCTGATTGAAAAAAGCCCTTTAGAAATTTTACAAAATCCACCTTATGACGGGCGTGAAATCGCATTGACCCACCTGTCCCGCGAAATTATGCAACGCTTGGGCATGTGGGATTTGATTCCAAAAGACGAAATTTACCCCTTGCGCGATGCAAAAGTCTTGAACGGGCAGTCCGATTACCAACTCCACTTCCCGCAACCGACCCAAGCGCGCGGCGAACCTGCCGACTGTTTAGGCTATCTGATTTCAAACCACAATATCCGCAAAGCTGCTTATGAAGTCGTATCCAAACTGGAAAACGTTACCATTCTGACCGGTATCGGCGTCAAAGAAGTCAAAACTTCCGAAGACGAAGCCCAAGTCATCTTGGAAAACGGCGAAGTTTTGAGCGGCCGCCTACTCTTGGCAGCAGACAGCCGCTTCTCCCAAACCCGCCGACAACTGGGCATTTCCTCCGATATGCACGATTACAGCCGCACCATGTTCGTCTGCCGCATGAAGCATACCCTGTCTAACCAGCATACCGCTTACGAATGCTTCCACTACGGCCGCACCATCGCCCTGCTGCCCTTGGAAGAACATCTGACCAACACAGTCATTACCGTCGATAGCGACAAGGCAGACACCATCAAAAAAATGTCTCCCGAAGAATTGGCAGCCAGCGTCAAAGAGCAGCTCAAAGGCCGTTTGGGCGATATGGAATTGGTCAGCACCATTCACAACTACCCCTTGGTCGGCATGATTGCCCAACGATTCTATGGCAAACGCAGCGCCCTAATCGGCGATGCCGCAGTAGGTATGCACCCTGTTACCGCACACGGTTTCAACTTGGGCTTATCCAGCGCAGACCTCTTAGCAAAACTGGTTCTCGAAGCGGAACAACGCGGCCAAGACATCGGCGCCGCCAGCCTGCTGGAAAAATACAGCACCAAACATATGCTCCATGCCCAGCCGATTTACCACGGCACCAATATGCTGCTCAAACTCTTTACCAATGAAACCGCGCCCGCCAAAATCCTGCGCGGCTTGGTATTGCGCGCCAGCAACAACTTCCCGCCGCTGAAAAAACTGATTACCAAACAACTGACCGGCTAATTCGTTTAAACACATCAAAAGGTCGTCTGAAACATTTTTCAGACGACCTTTTGACTATACTTTTTGACTATCAGGAACAAATCACAAACTTCCCATATCAGCAAACAAACTCGCTTATCAGCCTTACGCTTTGCTGTTTCAGACGACCTCCAAGATTGCTATGATATAGTGCCTTAACTTTAAACCGGTACGGCATTCCCTCGCCCTGTCCTGATTTAAAGTTAATCCACTATCCCATTCCCGCCATCCTTCCAAACGGAATCCGAAATGTCCGACAACCGCCTCGACACCGCCCGCCGCCATTCCCTCTTCCTCGCCCGCCAGCTCGACAACGCCAAACTCAAGCCCGAAATTTTCCTGCCCATGCTGGACAAGGTGTTGACCGAAGCGGATTTCCAAGCCTTTGCCGACTGGGACAAAATCCGCACGGAAGAAAACGAGGAAGAATTGGCACGGCAGTTGCGCGAGTTGCGCCGTTATGTGGTGTCGCAGATTATCGTACGCGATATAAACCGCATCAGCGATTTGAACGAAGTAACCCGCACGATTACGCTGTTTGCCGATTTTGCCGTCAATACTGCGCTGGATTTCGCCTACGCCTATTATCGGGATATGTACGGCACGCCGATCGGGCGTTATACGAAATCGCCGCAGCATTTAAGCGTGGTGGCGATGGGCAAGGCGGGCGGCTATGAGTTGAACGTGTCTTCCGACATCGATTTGATTTTCGTCTATCCCGAATCGGGCGACACCGACGGCAGGCGCGAACGCGGCAATCAGGAGTTTTTCACCAAAGTCGGGCAGAAACTGATTGCGCTGCTGAACGACATCACCGCCGACGGACAAGTGTTCCGCGTTGATATGCGGCTGCGGCCGGACGGCGATTCGGGCGCGTTGGTATTGAGCGAAACCGCGCTGGAGCAATACCTGATTACGCAGGGGCGCGAATGGGAACGCTACGCGTGGTGCAAAGGCCGCGTAGTTACGCCGTATCCGAACGACATCAAATCGCTGGTGCGCCCTTTCGTGTTCCGCAAATATCTGGATTACAGCGCGTATGAGGCGATGCGGAACCTGCACCGCCAAATCCGCAGCGAAGTCAGCAAAAAAGGCATGGCGGACAACATCAAACTCGGCGCGGGCGGCATCCGCGAAGTCGAATTTATCGCCCAGATTTTCCAGATGATACGCGGCGGGCAAATGCGCGCGCTGCAACTGAAAGGCACGCAGGAAACGCTGAAGAAACTTGCCGAGCTGGGCATCATGCCGTCTGAAAACGTCGAAACCCTGCTCGCCGCCTACCGCTTCCTACGCGACGTCGAACACCGCCTGCAATACTGGGACGACCAACAAACCCAAACCCTGCCCTCCTCGCCCGAACAGCAACAACTGCTGGCCGAAAGCATGGGTTTCGACAGCTACACCGCCTTTTCAGACGACCTCAACGTTCATCGGAATAAGGTCAATCAGTTGTTCAATGAAATTTTGAGCGAACCCGAAGAGCAAACCCCCGACAATAGCGAATGGCAGTGGGCATGGCAGGACAAACCCGACGAAGAAGAGCGGCAAGGTCGTCTGAAAGAACACGGGTTCGATGCCGAAACCGTCGCCGCAAGGCTCGACCAAATCCGGCACGGCCATAAATACCGCCATCTTTCCGCACACGCCCAGCCGCGTTTCGACGCGATTGTGCCGCTGTTCGTACAGGCGGCGGCAGAGCAAACCAACCCGACCGATACGCTGATGCGGCTGTTTGACTTCCTCGAAAACATCAGCCGCCGATCCGCCTATCTCGCCTTCCTCAACGAACATCCGCAAACCTTGGCGCAACTGGCGCAGATTATGAGCCAAAGCTCATGGGTGGCGGCATATCTGAGCAAATATCCGATTCTGCTGGACGAACTCATCAGCGCGCAGCTTTTAGATACCGCGTTCGACTGGCAAGCCCTTGCCATCGCCCTTTCAGACGACCTCAAAGCCTGCGGCGGCGACACCGAAGCGCAAATGGACACCCTGCGCCGCTTCCAACACGCCCAAGTCTTCCGCCTCGCCGTCCAAGACCTCGCCGGACTGTGGACGGTAGAATCCCTCTCCGACCAACTTTCCGCCCTCACCGACACCATCCTCGCCGCCGCCCTGCCGTGCGCATGGGCGGATATGCCCAAAAAACACCGCGACACACCGCAATTCGCCGTCGTCGGTTACGGCAAACTCGGCGGCAAAGAACTCGGCTACGCCTCCGACCTCGACCTCGTCTACCTCTACGACGACCCCCACCCCGACGCAGGCGACGTGTACAGCCGCCTCGCCCGCCGCCTGACCAACTGGCTTTCCGCCGCCACCGGCGCAGGCAGCCTCTACGAAACCGACCTGCGCCTGCGCCCCAACGGCGACGCCGGCTTCCTCGCCCACAGCATCGCCGCCTTCGAAAAATACCAGCGCGAAAACGCCTGGACGTGGGAACACCAGTCCCTCACCCGCGCCCGCTTCATCTGCGGCACACCCGAAATTCAGACGGCCTTCGACCGCATCCGCACCGAAATCCTCACCGCCGAACGCGACCAAACCGCCTTGGCAGGCGAAATCATCGAAATGCGCGAAAAAATGTTCCCCACCCATCCGCCTGCCGACAGCAACGTCAAATACGCGCGCGGCGGCGTGGTCGACGTCGAATTTATCGTCCAATACCTCATCCTTGCCCATGCCCGAAAATATCCGCAACTCCTCGACAACTACGGCAACATCGCCCTATTGAACATCGCCGCCGACTGCGGCCTCATCGACAAAACCCTCGCCGAGCAAAGCCGCACCGCCTACCGCTTCTACCGCCAGCAGCAACACAACACCAAACTGCGCGACGCGGAAAAAACCGAAGTAACCGACGAATTGCTGGCACATTACGGCAATGTCAGGAAATTGTGGCGGGAAGTGTTTGGCGAGGAAGCGAAGCTCGGATAAAGCAGGTATTACGAAAATTGACTGACTCATTAGCCGCGTAGTGTGGGTTCTACCTGCGAATCACTGCAAACCCGTAACGTGGGCTTCGCCCACGAACCAAACCCAAAATTTCAGACGACCTCTTTTACCCACCATTATCGTGGGCAAAGCTCACGCTACAATGTACACCGACGAGGCAAATGGTCGTCTGAAAACGGGAGGAGCAGTTTTTGCCGAAACCTCCGCCGTCATTCCCACGCAGGCGGGAATCCAGACCTCGGCATTTCGGGAACATTTCAAGACTACTGCGACTTCAAACTTCTGGATTCCCGCCGGCACATAAATGACGGACGGTAAAAGTCGGGCATGAATACCCACCCACCTATTTATAGCTGAAATCAATAAGGAAAAACATTATGTCTCAAGTTTTTAAAGATTTTGATTTGTCCTCCGTATGGAAAACTAATAGTTGGGCAGATGAAAACTACAAAGAAGCCCCGTTTACCCCTGAAATTTTGGCTGCCGTAGAAAGTGAGCTAGGCTATAAATTGCCGCAAAGTTTTATTGAATTGATGGCAGTACAAAACGGCGGGATATTTGTCAAAAACTGCTTTCCGACCACGCAGAGAAATTCGTGGGCGAAAGATCATGTGCAAATTTGCGAGATATCGGGAATCGGTTTTGAAAAAGAAGGGAGTCTGTGCGGCGCGATGGGGCAAAAACTTTGGCTGGAAGAATAGGAATATCCGCCTATCGGCGTGTATTTTGCCAACGACCCGTCAGGAGGGCATGCCATGTTTGCCTTGGACTACCGAGAGTGTGGAAAAGACGGAGAGCCGAAAGTGGTGCTTGTCGAACAAGAATGGGATTTTGAAATAGTCGAACTTGCCCCCGATTTTGAAACCTTTATCCGCAGCTTGCGGCATGAAGATGAGTTTTCAGATGACTAAACACAAAATCGAAAAGAGTAGGTCGTCTGAAACCCGTAGCGTGGGCTTTGCCCACGAATCAAACCCAAAATTTCAGACGACCTCTTTTAGCCAACATTATCGTGGGCAAAGCCCACACTACAATGCACACCGACAGGGCAAAAGGCCGTCTGAAAACGAGGGCAACGAACTTTGCCGAAACCTCCGCCGTCATTCCCGCGCAGGCGGGAATCCAGAAGTTTGAGGTCGCGGCAGCCTTGAAATATTCCTGAAATACCAAGGTCTGGATTCCCGCCTGCGCGGGAATGACGGCATTAAATAATCGGCAGTTTGCAAATAGGTTGTTCAAATTAAGTGATTCGATTCTTATCTTTAGAATCCGAAAAGATTAATCAGCAAAAATAGGAGAGGGAAAAAATGGGATTTTTTAGCGAGTTACATGATGATTTGGTGCAGGTTAAAAAGAAAATTGGCCAAGCGGATGAGTCGATGTTGTCAGAACAGGAGCGCGAACGGTATGAATTGATTACGGAGGTGGTGTCATCAATGATTGATAACCCTGAGTTATGGGAAAAGAATTGTTTATTTAATATACAGAACATAGGTGATAATTTTAAGAACCAAATTCAAAACTTCCAAAAAGATCTTTGGAATGAAATTGCAGGGTTATATGATTGCATGGTGAGGTTTTGGGTTGAGTTTGATTTGAGTGAAGGGACGAGAGGACTCCGTTTGGCTAGGAGGGATTCATCAGAAAAAGTAATAAAATCTTTAAAGGAAAAAATGTATTCACCTCTCAGTTCATATACAAACCAGCTTAACTATGCTTTTTACAAAATGCCGATAGAGATACTGTGTTTTCACATGGGCAACAAGGGCTTTAAGACATTCCTTGAATTTGATAAAAGAAGAAACGCCTTAGAAGAATCGATTCAACAACATCAGAATGAAGTCAACGGAAAAATAGTTAAAATTCAGGAAAAAATAGCAGAAGTAAATGTACTTGAAGAAAAATTGGAAAAATACAAAACAGCTTTCAACTTTGTCGGCTTGTCCCAAGGTTTTGAAAATCTGTTAAAACAAAAAAACGAAGCCAAAAAGAAAACTTTTCGCTTGTTAGCAAGTTTAGCAATAGCCGCACTTCTGCCTTTAGGATTTAGCTTCTGCAAAAAATTCATTGCAAATGTAGATATTTCATGGCAATCCATGCTACCGATTATCGGCTTGGAATTTGTTTTAATCTATTTCTTCAGAGTGGTTTTAACTCATTACCATTCGATACAGACTCAAATCATGCAGTTGGAACTGCGACAGTCGTTGTGTCAATTTATCCAAAGCTATGCCGAGTACGCGAAAAAAATCAAAACTGATGATAAAGACGCGCTGGAAAAATTCGAAAACCTGATTTTCAGCAGCATTCTGTCCAATCCCGATAAAGTGCCGGGTACATTCGACGGTGTGGAAGGGTTAACGTCTTTGCTGAAAGAATTGAAGAAATAAAATTAAGGTTGTCTGAAATCCTAAATTGGTTTTTCAAACGGCTTTCGTGGGCAAAGCCCACGCTACGGTATGGTTCTATCAATGTGGTCAGTGTAGGTTGTTGGATCGAGACCCAATAAAATCTGTTGAATCTTCTGCGGTGTTGGGTTTTCAACCCAACCTACCCGAAAGGTCGTCTGAAAACGTTTTCAGTCAGTGTAGGTTGGGTCGTGACCCAACAAAATCTGTTGAATCCCCTGCAATGTTGGGTTTTCACTCCAACCTACCCGAAAGGTCGTCTGAAAACGTTTTCAGACGACCTTTCGGGGCTTTGTTATTTTAAAACCGCACAATTTCTTGTGCGGTTTGTCATTTTCAGTATTTGAAATTTTCGCCGAGATAGACGGAGCGGACTTGTTCGTTGTTGACCAAATCGTCGGGCTTGCCGGAGGCGAGGACGGTGCCGTCGCTGATGATGTAGGCTCTGTCGCAGATACTGAGGGTTTCGCGTACGTTGTGGTCGGTAATGAGTACGCCGATGCCGCGCGATTTGAGGAAGTCGATGATTTTTTGGATGTCGATGACGGCAATGGGGTCAACGCCGGCGAAGGGTTCGTCCAAGAGGATGAAGCGCGGCTTCATGGCGAGTACGCGGGCGATTTCGACGCGTCGGCGTTCGCCGCCGGACAGGGAGGGGGCGGGGTTGTGGCGCAGGTGTCCGATGTTGAGGTCGGCGAGCAGTTTTTCGACTTCACCGTCGATGCGGCTTTTGTCTTTGGTGCTGATTTCTAAAATGGCGCGGATGTTTTGTTCGACGGTCATTTTGCGGAAAATCGAGGCTTCTTGGGGCAGGTAGCCGACGCCGAGGCGGGCGCGTTCGTGTATGGGCAGGTGGCGCAGTTCTTGTCCGTCGAGGGTAACGCTGCCTGCGTCAGCGGCGATGAGTCCGACGATCATGTAGAAGCTGGTGGTTTTGCCTGCGCCGTTGGGGCCGAGCAGGCCGATGACTTCGCCGCTTTCGATTTCGAGGGAGAAGTTTTTGACGACTTGGCGTTTTTTGAAACTTTTTTGCAGGTTTTGAACGACGAGGCGGCTGGTGTTTTCGCTCATAAATGACTCTTGGTTCGGAGGTCGTCTGAAAATGTGTTTTTGGGGCTTGCTATGTTGTTTTTCAGACGACCTTTGGTGTTGTCAGATGCGGGTTATTTGGTTTTTTGGGTGCTGGACGGTTGGATGACGACGCTGACCCTGCCGGATTTGGCGGCGGATTTGGCACCTGTTTTGGAGCTGCCGTTGATGGTATAGACTTCGGTTTTGGTGTTGTAGGTGATGACTGCGCCTTCGGCAACGTCGCCGCCGCGTTGGACTTTGGCGTTGCCGGTCAGGGTAACGAGGTTGATGGCGGAGGAGTAGGTTACGTTGTTGGCTTGTCCGTTAACCGTGCCTTTGTTGTCGTCGAGCGTCTGGCTGAAGCGGACGGGCGAGCCGCTGGCTTTCATGAATTGTTCGCCTTTGTCGTTGCGGGAGACGTTGACGCTGCCGGCGCGGATGTTGAGCGTGCCTTGTTTGATGATGACGTTGCCGGTGAAGGTGGTGCTTTGGTTGTTTTGGTCGAGCGAGCCTTGGTCGGCTTCAATCTGTATCGGCTGCTTGCTGTCGCTTTGCAGGGCGTAGGCGGGGGCGGTGGCGAAAAATGCGGTTAAAACACATGCCTTACATATTTTTTGTATCATAAATCGTGGCTTTCACTCTGGATGGGAAGTTCAACAAACCTTTTTTGTGGTCATACGTCAGACCTTCGGCGCTGCCGCTTGATTCGCCGTATTGGAAGGTAACGGGCGTGTCGGTTTTGGCGTATTGCGATTCGGTGTCGACGTGTAGAAGCTCGGTTTTTACGACGCCCGCCTGCCGCTTGGCATCGGCGGCTTTGGTCAGGACGACGTTGTGTTTGAACAGGAGTTGTTTGGTTTGGGTGTTGTACACGGCTTCGTCGCTGCCGACGTCGTAAAGCCGGCTGCCTTCTTGGAAGAAGACGAGGTGCGGCAGCTCGAAATGTACGTCGGTGCTTTCGGGAAACTGTTTTGCCCCTCTTGCGCTCAGATGCTCTTTCAGACGACCTTCTTCGTCAAACCGCCGCCCATCTATGCCGTCCATCGTATATTGCGGCTGGTTAGGGTTGAGTTTGACTTCTTCAATGTCGATTTCGCTGATGCGTCCCAGCCATGCCGACAATCCGCCGAGCGCGACCGCCAGCACCAAAGGGAATGCGATTCCGTACCGCCATCTTACTTTCATTTGATGTACTCGTTTAAAGCCGCGCCCAGCGTACCTTTCGCGCGCATAATCAGGTCGCACACTTCGCGCACCGCGCCTGCGCCGCCCGCCTGTTTCGTAATATAGGCGGCGTGTTGCAGCGTAAACCAATGCGCATCGGGGACGGCAACCGGCAATCCGCAGCGCACCATCACCGGCAAATCAACCACGTCGTCGCCGACAAAGGCGCACTCGGCTTCTTCTACACCTGCCTGCGCGCGCAATTCTTCATAGGCGGCGCGTTTGTCCGAAATGCCTTTGAAGTAGTAATTTATGCCCAACTGTTTGACGCGGATGCCGACGGAGGGCGCGTCCCGACCTGTGATAATCGCAGTCTGCACGCCGCTTGCCTGAAGCATCTTCAAGCCGTGTCCGTCCAGGGTGTGGAACGATTTGATTTCTTCGCCGTTGTCGCGGATGAAGATGCGGCCGTCGGTCAAAACGCCGTCCACATCCAATATCAGCAGCTTGATATGCGCCGCGCGCTGTTGCAGCTCGGGGTCTAAGGTTTGCATAGTGTTTCCTTGCGGATTGCTAGGTTTCAGACGACCTATTCTAACATAAAGGTCGTCTGAAAAAGGTTAGCCCGCCTTTACACAATCCGCGCCATCAGTAAATCGTGCATATTCAGTGCGCCGGTCAGCACGTCGTCGGCGTCGGTTACCAAAAGCCCGTTGACATGGTTTGCCTGCATGACTTTCAGGGCTTCGGTGGCGAGGCGTTCGGCGGGGATGGTTTTGGGGGAAGGGTGCATGATTTCATCGACGGTCAGCCCATCAAAGCGGTCGCGCTGTTGGAACAGGCGGCGCAAATCGCCGTCGGTGAATACGCCTTTCAGACGACCTTCGTTGTCCGTTACCGCCAGCATACCCAAGCCTTTTTCGCTCATGCTGACGATGGCTTCTTTTAAGGGGGTGCCGAGTCGGACGGCAGGCAAGGCGTCGTCTTTGTGCATGATGTCCGCAACGCGTAAAAGCAGTCGTTTGCCGAGGCTGCCGGCGGGGTGGCTCAAGGCGAAGTCGTCGGGCGTGAACGCGCGTGCGCGCAAAAGGACGACCGCCAGCGCATCGCCCAAAGCCATAACGGCGGTGGTGCTGGTGGTTGGGGCAAGTCCCAGCGGGCAGGCTTCTTTGGAAACTGATGCCGTGATGTGGATGTCGGCATGGCGCGCCATGGTCGAGTCCGGGCGGGCGGTGATGCAGATGAGGGTAATGTTTTTGCGTTTGAGCGCGGGGATGATGGCAGCGATTTCATCGCTTTCGCCGGAATTGGAAATCGCGACGACGACGTCGTTGTCCACAATCATGCCCAAGTCGCCGTGTGCCGCTTCCGCAGGATGGACGAAAAACGCGGGGGTGCCGGTCGAAGCCATGGTCGCTGCTATTTTGCGTCCGATATGTCCCGACTTGCCCATGCCTGTGATGACGACCCTGCCTTTGCAGTGCAACAGCGCGTCTGCCGCAAGGACGAAGTTTTCGTCCAATTCCGCCGCAATTTCGCGCAAGCCTTCCGCTTCGGTGTGCAACACTTCACGCGCCCAATCGAGATATTGACCGTTTCCTGCCATAAATGAATGCCTTTTTGTGTTCGTTTTATATCGTTTTGGACATGATGAAATGCCCTAATAATCTATCCAAATTTTCCGAATAGGGGTAGCATTACCGCCTGCTTCGCAAATAACCTATATTTAAAGGAATCAGAGATGACTATTTTATCGGACGTTAAAGCATTAGGACAACAAATCTGGCTGGACAACCTTTCCCGCTCGCTCGTACAAAGCGGCGAATTGGCGCAAATGCTGAAACAAGGCGTGTGCGGAGTCACTTCCAATCCCGCCATCTTCCAAAAAGCCTTCGCCGGCGACGTGCTTTACGCCGATGAAGTCGCCGCCCTCAAGCAGCAAGACCTTAGCCCCAAACAACGCTACGAGACCATGGCGATTGCCGACGTACAGGCAGCCTGCGACGTTTGCCTTGCCGAACACGAATCCACCGGCGGCAAAACCGGTTTCGTCAGCCTCGAAGTTTCCCCAGAGCTTGCCAAAGACGCGCAAGGCACGGTAGAAGAAGCACGCCGCCTCCATGCCGCCATCGCGCGTAAAAACGCCATGATTAAAGTCCCCGCCACCGACGCAGGCATCGAAGCACTCGAGACCCTCATCACCGACGGGATCAGCGTGAACCTGACCCTGCTGTTCTCACGCGCCCAAACCCTCAAAGCCTACGCTGCCTACGCGCGCGGCATCGCCAAACGTTTGGAATCAGGACAAAGCGTTGCCCATATCCAAGTCGTCGCCAGCTTCTTCATCTCCCGCGTGGACGGCGCGCTTGACGCCACACTGCCCGACCACCTCAAAGGCAAAATCGCCATCGCCCTTGCCAAAGCCGCCTACCAAGACTGGGCGCAATACTTCGGCAGCCCCGAATTTGCCGCGCTGGAAGCCAAAGGCGCAAACCGCGTGCAACTCTTATGGGCATCCACAGGCGTCAAAAACCCCGCCTATCCCGACACGCTCTACGTTGACAGCCTGATCGGCGCACACACCGTCAACACCGTACCTGACGCCACCCTCAAAGCCTTCATCGGCCACGGCACAGCCAAAGCCACGCTGACCGAAGGCGTGGAAGAAGCACAAGCGCAGCTTGCCGAAACCGCCGCACTCGGCATAGACGTAGAAACCCTCGCCAACCGCTTGCAGGAAGACGGTTTGAAACAGTTTGAAGAAGCCTTCGACAAACTGCTCGCCCCGCTGGCTTGATGGTCAAAACCCAAGCCAGCCTTAGCAACCCGATTCCTGTGCTTTATCTATAAACAAACTCAAAAGGTCGTCTGAAAACCTCAATTCGAGATTGAACTGTCCCCCAAATCTTGGACACCCGATAAAAGCCTATTCAGGCGCTCTTGGATTCGGATTTCAAGTGCAACACTAGTGTATCAGTGGTTTGAACAGATTCAAGAATAAAACACTTGGCGTTTCGTAGCCAAGTGTTTTTCTTGGCCGGTGGTTCAACTCATCTTGAACCCTG
>NZ_CALNWV010000037.1:0-26468 GCF_940793045.1 Neisseria sp. Marseille-Q2251 | reverse complement strand
CGCACTCACACTTATCGGTAATCTGTTTTGTTAAAGAGCAAAAACGAATTATAAAGCATTTCATCTCATTGTCAATCAAAACTTTTCTTATAAACCTCGAAAAATTAGACCAACTGTGATATACTTACCTGTTCGTTCAACCACCGCCGAAGCAGCGAAGAACCGAACTATACCCCCACCCGCAAAAACCGTCAACCCCCAAACAATAAAAAATTCTACAAAACACACCAACAATCTGAAATTCAACAACTTTTATTTCAGATACTATTTCAGAACTTTCAAAACACCTTCAATCCAAAACCCAAACAGCTCCAAAACCATCCAACTTACACATCAACAAATAACAAAGGTCGTCTGAAATCTCTTTCAGACGACCTTTATCACTATTTACCACGCATCAATTCAAAAAACTCATCATTGTTTTTGGAATCTTTGAGTTTGCCCACCAAAAATTCGGTCGCTTCAATTTCGTCCATCGGATGCAGGAATTTGCGCAAAAGCCACATGCGCTGCAACTGGTCGTTCGGCACCAGCAACTCTTCACGACGCGTGCCGGATTTGTTGATATTGATGGCGGGGAACAGGCGTTTTTCCGCCATGCGGCGGTCGAGGTGCAGTTCCATATTACCCGTGCCTTTAAATTCTTCGTAAATCACATCGTCCATGCGGCTGCCGGTTTCCACCAGAGCGGTGGCGATGATGGTAAGCGAACCGCCTTCTTCTACATTGCGCGCTGCGCCGAAGAAGCGTTTGGGGCGGTGGAGGGCATTGGCATCTACGCCGCCGGTCAGGATTTTTCCGGAAGTGGGTACAATGGTATTATAGGCGCGGGCGAGACGGGTAATCGAGTCAAGCAGGATGACCACGTCTTTTTTGTGTTCAACCATGCGCTTGGCTTTTTCAATCACCATTTCCGCCACTTGGACATGGCGTTGCGCCGGTTCGTCGAAGGTGGAGGAAACCACTTCGCCGCGCACGGAACGGCTCATTTCGGTAACCTCTTCGGGACGTTCGTCAATCAAAAGGACGATGAGTTCGACATCGGGATAGTTAGCGGTAATCGCGTGGGCGATGTTTTGCAGCATCACGGTCTTACCGGTTTTCGGCGGTGCAACCAACAGGGCGCGTTGTCCGCGGCCGATGGGGGATACTAAATCAATAGCGCGGCCGGTAAGGTTTTCTTCGGCTTTAATGTCGCGCTCGAGTTTGAACTGTTTGGTGGGGAAAAGCGGGGTGAGGTTTTCGAAGAGGATTTTGTGTTTGCAGACTTCGGGATGATCGCCGTTGATGCTGTCGAGACGGACAAGGGCGAAATAGCGTTCGTTGTCTTTGGGTACGCGCACGCTGCCTTCGATGGTGTCGCCCGTATGCAGGTTGAAGCGTCGGATTTGCGTGGGGGAGACATAGATGTCGTCGGGGCCTGCGAGGTAGGAAGTGTCTGCGCTGCGTAAAAAGCCGAAGCCGTCGGGTAGGATTTCGAGCGTGCCGGAACAGGTGAAGCTTTCGCCCTGCTTCATCATTTGTCGGACAATGGCGAATACGAGGTCTTGTTTGCGGAAACGGTTGGCGTTTTCAATGCCGTGTTCTTCTGCCATTTCCAAGAGTTTGGAAATGTGTAGTGTTTGTAGTTCTGAAACGTGCATGATTTTTGACAGTTGTATTGGAAAGAATGGGATTCGGAAGACAGAGGTCGTCTGAAAAGAATAGTGTACGGAACGTACGGTAATTTTTGAGAAACCTGAATTGTAGGCAGTCGGAGGGCGGGTGTCAAATTTAGGTGGGACAAGGTTTGTATGGTATAGGTTTTGTTGCATGGTTGGCAACACTAAATTATAACAGGTCATCTGAAAAATACGTTTCAGACGACCCCTTGAAAAGAAATAGCAATCCCTCTAACTATTTATTGTTTATTCAGATAATCCTTAGGGAAAATACTGCGATATATGGCATATAGACCGATATTGTCATCATAGAATAGAGAACTATGAAGACAGAACAAACAAATACTATAAAACTATACCAAACCATATACCAGTAATGCAGGGATACAATGACAACAAGTATTCAAGCTAGCTTTAATGGTAGAAACTGGTCTGACATTCTCTACCATGATCAAAACAGGAGTCAGTCAGAGCATCATAGAATAAATGCCAAATAATCTTCTTGATGCAAGTAAGCCTATAAGCGATAAAAAATTTATGAAACTAGAAAATTGTTAGTATTATGGAGTATATACAATGGTTAAGCTTTTAAAGCTTGGAAAGTCAGAAGAAGAAATTAAAGATTTAGAAAACAGGGAAGGTAAATTAAACAAAAAAACCATTAAACGGTATTTATTTTTAGATGCCCATAAAACTGCTTCATCTGATGATATTTTAAAATTTGAAAATCATTACAACGTATCATTACCAGATGAATATAAGGAATTTTTAAAGAAAAATAATGGAGGAATGCCAAATGATAGTTGTTTTTTGAATGATAGGGTTTTAAATTTCTTTTTTGGATTGTTTAATAATCCAAGATTAGAAGAATCTATTGAGTGGCATTTAAATATTTATGATGATAGATATCCATCATCAATGTTACCTATTGCATCTGCAGGAGGTGGAGATTTAATTTTGATTGGCATAAAAGATGAATATCAGTCTAAAATTTTTTACTGGTCTCATGATTTTGAGGCAGAGGAAAGCGGAAGCCAATATTTTGAAAATATTGAGTTTATCTCAAATAATTTAAAAGAATTTTTGAGCATGCTTTCTTCTGAAGACTAATGCTTTTTAGTCTAAAAAACCAAATAACGACCTGCATAATGACAGATATAAGTCAGGGACACATATCCAAGAGTAAAAAGATTTCCCCTCGTGAGTATATAAATAAAAGAAACACTGACAATTAAAAAAGTAAAAAGCGGTAATACGACTATGTTCAACAGCAAAATAACTAGAACGAACCACTCTTCTTCAAAAATCCAGTAACCAGCCTAAGAGAATAGATAAATGACCACACCCAAAGACCCTCTCGGCTCTGCATGGATGATTGTTGCCGCACTCGGCTTTACCGTCATGAACGTGTGCATCAAAGCAGCGGCGGCAAAATTCGGTTTCAACAGTGGTGAACTGGTATTTTGGCGTATGAGTTTTGCTACCATCGTCTTAGGCATAATGGCAAAAGCACGCGGTGACACCTTTGCCACGCCGCATTGGAAAACCCACCTCAACCGCAGCGTTGTCGGCACAGCCGCTATGTTTTGTCTGTTTTATGCCGTCATGCACCTGCCGCTGGCAACGGGGGTAACTTTAAGCTACACCTCTTCGATTTTTCTGGCGGTATTTTCATTTTTTATCTTGAAAGAACGGATTGCACTTTATACGCAGGCGATTTTGTTATTTGGCTTTCTCGGTGTAGTCCTGCTGCTGAACCCTTCGTTCAAAGGCGGACAGGAAATCGCCGCATTGGCAGGCTTGGCGGGCGGGGCCATGTCAGGTTGGGCGTATTTGCAGGTGCGCGAACTGTCGTTGCTCGGCGAGCCGGGTTGGCGGGTAGTGTTTTATTTTTCGATAACCGGCGTCGTTATGGCATCGGTTTGGGCAACTTTGACCGGCTGGCACAGCATTCCCCTATCCGCCCTGCCCTATCTTTTCTGCATCGGGCTTGCCGCCATGCTTGCCCAGCTTTCCATGACCCGCGCCTATAAAGTCGGCAACAAATTCACCGTCGCCTCCCTTTCTTATCTGACCGTCGTCTTTTCCGCCCTATCGGGCATGATATTTTTGGGCGATACCGTCACTTGGCAGGAAACCTTTGGTATGATTATTATTGTCACAAGCGGCATATTAAGCAGCATCCGGCCGGTTTCGATTAAAAAGTGGCTTACCAAAACAAGCTGACCATCAACCTCATCATTAACATCATATAAAAAGGAGAGTACGATGATTTCCATCCGCGAGCAGTCTTACGGTTTGAATGTGGCGCTGTACAACGAATTTACACTGGACGATTTCCGCCAGCTTGAAGCCGCCTTATTGGAAAGCAAACAAAAAATCCACTTGCCCGACATTCTTTTGGATTTGTCCATGCTGAAAGATTTCACAATCGATATGGCGATGGAACAAATCAAATTCCTTAACCAACATGAAAACGACTTCGGCCGCGTCGCTGTCATTACAGACGATATTTGGATCAAACTCGGCGCCCGCCTCTCCAGCCTGTTGACCAACCAACATCCGAAATATTTTGACGATGCTACCAAGGCGCAAGAATGGCTGTTGGCAAGCAATTTCAAGCAATAGAAATGAAACACTGAATCAGATGAAACATCTTTCTACCCTTTTCACCTTCTGAAACACTTTAGGTAAGGGTCGTCTGAAACATGCAAAATACACACACAAAAATCCTGTTTTAGTGTTACCAATGACGTTTTTTCATTTAAATATGCTAAAACTCGATAATTTGTGTAAAATACGTTCCGCATAAAGGTAAGTCCCATGCTGCTAATTCCCGCAATCGATTTAAAAGAAGGCCGCTGCGTGCGCCTGAAACAAGGTTTGATGGAGCAGGCGACGGTGTTTTCCGATTCGCCCGCCGAAACTGCGCTGCATTGGTTCAAGCAAGGCGCGCGCCGTTTGCATTTGGTGGATTTGAACGGCGCATTTGCCGGCGTTCCGCAAAATTTTCCTGCTATCAAGGACATCCTCGCTGCCGTTGCCAAAAACATTCCCGTACAGCTGGGCGGCGGAATACGCGACTTAGAAACCATTGAAAAATATTTGGATTTGGGATTGAACGACGTCATTATCGGTACGGCGGCGGTAAAAAATCCTGACTTCGTGCGCGAGGCGTGCAAAACGTTTCCAGGGCAGATTATCGTTGGGTTGGATGCCAAAGACGGCATGGTGGCGATAGACGGCTGGGCGACTGTAACCGAGCACCATGTGATTGATTTGGCAAAACGTTTTGAGGACGACGGCGTCAACAGCATCATCTACACCGACATCGGCCGCGACGGCATGATGAGCGGCGTGAACATCGACGCAACCGTCAAACTGGCACAAGCCGTCGCCATTCCGGTTATCGCATCGGGCGGACTAACCAATTTGGACGACATCCGCGCTTTGTGTGCCGTTGAGAAACACGGCGTGGCAGGTGCGATTACCGGTCGCGCGATTTACGAGGGCAGTATTGATTTTGCCCAAGCGCAGCAGTTGGCGGATTCGCTGGCGTAAGTTGTATTGACGAAACCCGCTGCGCTCGTTTTGGCGAAATTCGTTACACTCATTTTAGCGAAACTCGCTGCGCTCGTTTTGGCGAAACTTACTGCGTTCGTTTTCAGACGACCTTATTTAAAAACAACCATCCAGGTCGTCTGAAATGACCAAACGTTTACTTACTCACTTGTCCCGCTGTTTTCAAACAATATAGCGGGGCGAAGATACAAAATAATCGGTTGAACCCGTTTACCTTCATTATTGTTCTGTCCGTATAAACAGGACACAAAGACGGGTTCGTCCATTTTTTCTTCACAATAAAAGGCGGCTGACCGCCGAATATTGCTTGGGACTCACCATCCCACATTTAATTGTTTTATTTAATTTTTTAAGGGGTATTTCATGTTTGAAGCATTTATTTTGGGCTTTTGGATTATCTGGTCGTCCGGTCGCAACGTGCGTGCCGTCAGCGAAGGTTTGGGATTTACCATCATCGCCATCCTCGTCCGCCAGCTTTCCGCGTTCGATATGCCGATGATCGACACCTATTGGATGGTGTTTAACGGCGCGTTGTGGGCATTTGCCAGCGCAGTGTTTTATATCGTTGGACGCTTCAGCGGCAACTTTATGACTTCCTGCGTATTCGCCGCCATTGCGGGCGTCGGCTATTTCCAACTGCTCCAACACCTGCCCAAATGGGTTCACAACTGGCTGGCGTAACACCTGCCTTGCTGGTATCAATGATTTGAAAGGTCGTCTGAAACGGATTGTCCGTTTGGGTAAAATCCGTTGTATAGGTTTTAGCGAAACCCGCTGCGCTCTTTTTCAGACGACCTCATTCCTAGGTTTGGAAAGGCATTCGAAATGGCACTGGCAAAACGCATCATCCCCTGTCTCGACGTTAAAGACGGCCGCGTCGTCAAAGGCGTAAACTTCCTTGGTTTGCGCGATGCGGGCAATCCTGTCGATGTCGCCAAACGCTACAACGACGAAGGTGCAGACGAGCTGACCTTCCTCGACATCACAGCCTCCTCCGACAACCGCGACACCATTTTGCACGTCATCGAAGACGTTGCCTCACAAGTTTTCATTCCGCTGACCGTCGGCGGCGGTGTGCGCACCGTAGCCGACATCCGCCGCCTACTCAATGCCGGTGCGGACAAAGCCAGCATCAACACCGCCGCCGTCACCAATCCCGATTTAGTCAACGAAGCTGCCGGATTTTTCGGCTCGCAAGCCATCGTCGTCGCTGTCGATGCCAAAGCCGTCAATCCCGAAAACACCCGCTGGGAAATTTTCACCCACGGCGGGCGCACGCCGACGGGCTTGGACGCAGTCGAATGGGCGGTTGAAATGCAGCGGCGCGGGGCGGGCGAAATCCTGCTTACGAGCATGGACAGGGACGGCACGAAACAAGGCTTCAACCTGCCGCTGACCCGCGCCGTCAGCGAAGCGGTCGATATTCCCGTCATCGCTTCCGGCGGCGTCGGCAATGTGCAGCATCTGATTGACGGCATCAAAGAAGGCAAAGCGGATGCCGTGCTTGCCGCCAGTATTTTCCACTTCGGCGAAGTCAGTATCCGCGATGCGAAGCTCGCCATGCGCGAAGCCGGAATCGAAGTGCGTCTGTAAGTTGAACTTGATTGACTCAAGGTCGTCTGAAAAAGTGCGAAGCGAGTTTCGCCAATATAAAATAAGGATGTCGAATATGGATAACAGCCTGCTTGAAGCCGTCAAATTCGATGAAAAAGGCTTGGTCTGCGCCATCGCCCAAGATCGGCAGAGCTGCCGCGTATTGATGGTCGCATGGATGAACGCCGAGGCGCTGCAAAAAACGGTAGAAACCGGCTTTGCCCACTATTACAGCCGTTCACGCCAAAAACAATGGATGAAGGGCGAAGAATCAGGGCACACGCAAAAGGTGTACGAATTGCGCCTCGACTGCGACGGCGACGCCATCGTGATGCTGATAGACCAAAACGGCGGCATCGCCTGCCATACGGGGCGAGAAAGCTGTTTCTACAAAGTTTGGAAAAACGGCGAATGGCAGACGGTGGATACCGTATTGAAAGACGAAGAAGCCATTTATGGGCATACGCATCCTTAGAGGTCGTCTGAAAACGAGCGCAGCGAGTTTCGCTAAAACGAGCGCAGCGAGTTTCGCTAAAAATCGGGTTGATGATTGTCTGTTGTCAAAACACTCACCCGAAACCCGGCAAACCTATGCCTTATCCGAATAGTCCTTATCCTTCAAAGCCGAAAATCCCATGACCGACACCATCCTCACCCAAATCCAAAACACCGTCGACTCCCGCAAAGGCGGCGATCCCGAAGCCTCCTACGTTGCCCAGCTTCTGCACAAAGGCGAAGACAAAATCCTCAAAAAAGTCATCGAAGAAGCGGGCGAAGTCCTGATGGCGTCGAAAGACGGCGGCGGTGAACACCTCGTTTACGAAGTTGCCGACTTATGGTTTCACACCATGGTTCTCTTGGCGCACCACGGTTTGCGCGCCGAAGATGTCGTCAACGAGCTTGCGCGCCGTCAAGGTTTATCGGGCTTGGCGGAAAAAGCCTCTCGCAAAGAGTCTTGAATTTATATTACAATCCGACCTTATTCGTTTTTCTGCCGTCTGTTTGACGAAACTCGCTTCGCTCCTTTTAGCGAAACCCGCTGCGCTCGTTTTCAGACGACCTCGGAGCCATTATGGACAACTGTATTTTCTGTAAAATCGCCGCCAAAGACATTCCGGCGCAAACCGTGTACGAAGACGACGAGATGTTGTGCTTCAAAGACATCCGCCCCGCCGCGCCGGTTCATCTGCTGCTGATTCCGAAAGTCCATTTCGACTCGTTGGCACACGCCGCACCCGAACATCAAACCCTCTTGGGCAAAATGATGTTGAAAGTCCCTCAAATCGCCAAAGCGGCAGGTTTGACCGACGGCTTCAAAACCCTAATCAATACAGGCAAAGGCGGCGGACAGGAAGTGTTCCACCTGCATATCCACATCATGGGTACGCCTGCGTAAACCAACATTTCAAATATCCATTCTCAACTATATCAAGGATTTACCATGTTCTCTCTGTGGCACTGGATTATCGTATTAATTATCGTCGTTTTGGTTTTCGGTACCAAAAAACTGCGCAACGTCGGCAAAGACCTCGGCGGTGCCGTGCATGACTTCAAACAAGGTCTGAACGAAGGTACTGACGGTAAAAAAGACGAAGTCATCGAACACAAAAAAGACGAAGACAAAGCATAATCTATGTTTGATTTCGGTTTGGGCGAGCTGCTGTTAGTCGGCATTGTCGCCCTGATTGTACTTGGTCCCGAGCGTCTGCCCGAAGCCGCCCGTACTGCCGGACGGCTTATCGGCAAGCTGCAACGCCTCGTCAGCAGCGTCAAGCAGGAATTCAACACCCAAGTCGAATTGGAAGAGCTGCGCAAAGCCAAACAGGAATTTGAAGCCGCCGCCGCACAAGTGCGCGACAGCATCAAGGAAGTCGGTACGGATATGCAGGACAACCTGCGCGACATTTCCGACGGACTCAAACCTTGGGAACGCCTGCCGGCGCAACGCACGCCTGCCGATTTCGGTTTGGATGAACACGGCAACCCGCTTCCTTCGTTAAGCGCGGAAGTTTCAGACGACCCGGCTGTTTCCACGTCGTCTGAAACCGCTATGGCGCAAGCAGACACTACGACGGATGCCGTCGAAACCGACACGCCTGCGGAATCCGAGCAAGATCGCGCATGGCGCGAATATCTGACCGGCAGCGCCGCTCCGGTGTCCAATGCCGTAGAAGTCAGCTATATCGACACTTCCGCAGACGCGCCCGTGCTGCATATCACCTCCCTCAAAAAACAAGCGATGAACCGCAAGCGCGACCTGCGTCCGAAATTTCATGCCAAACCCAAACTTCGCGTCCGTAAAAAGTGAGTAAACCGGTGTCCGAACCTCAAAACGAACAACCCGTCCAACCTCTTATCGAACACCTTATCGAGCTGCGCCGCCGCCTGATGTGGATCGTCATCGGCATCGTCGTCTGCTTTTTCAGCATGATGCCGTTTGCCCAGCAGCTTTATACCTTCGTGGCCGACCCCCTGATGGCAAACTTGCCCAAAGACACCAGCATGATTGCCACCGACGTCATCGCGCCGTTTTTTGTACCGGTGAAAGTGACGCTGATGGCAGCATTCCTCGTTTCCCTGCCGCATACGCTCTACCAAATCTGGGCATTCGTCGCGCCCGCCCTCTACCAAAACGAAAAACGCCTGATTACCCCGCTTGTGCTATCCAGCGTCAGTCTGTTTTTTATCGGCATGGCGTTTGCCTACTACCTCGTTTTCCCCGTCATCTTTAAATTCCTCGCGGGTATTACCCCCGTCGGCGTCAACATGGCGACCGACATCGACAAATATCTGTCCTTTATTTTGGGCATGTTCGTCGCATTCGGCACGACTTTCGAAGTCCCCGTCGTTGTCGTCCTGCTCGCCAAAATCGGCATCGTAACCACCGAACAACTCAAAAACGCACGCCCCTACGTCATTGTCGGCGCATTCATCATTGCCGCCATCATTACCCCGCCGGACGTGATTTCCCAAACCCTGCTTGCCGTCCCGCTTATCTTGCTTTACGAAGCAGGCATCTGGTGCAGCCGCTTTATCAAACCCAAATCGGACAAAACCGACGAACACCCGCCCCTTCCGCCCGCAGAAACTTAAATCTAGCCTGCGGATATAGCCTGCAAAGGGCAAAGGTCGTCTGAAACGAAACATCCCGTTTCAGACGACCTTTTTCATACGCCAGCGTTTGCGTGTTTTACCGACCTTATATCGAAATCCCCACCAATTTCCTGCATTGCCCCTTTCAGACGACCTCTCTATAATCCCCGTTTCCATCCTAAAAACAGGAAACATTTCATGAACATCACAGAAATCGTCCGCCAGCGATACAGCACCAAATCTTTCGACCTGTCCAAAAAAATCGCTGCCGAAGACTTCTCCCATATCGAAGCCGCCCTGCGCAACAGCCCCTCCAGCGTCAATATGCAGCCGTGGCACTTTATCATCGCCGATGACGAAGCGGGCAAAGCACGCATTGCCAAATCCACCGAAAAACTCCCCTACAACGCCCCAAAAATTACTCATGCGTCCCACGTCGTCGTCTTCACCACCCGCGTTTGTGCCGACGATGATTATGTCGCCGCCGTATTGGCGCAAGAAGACAAAGACGGACGTTTCGCCACGGAAGAAGCCAAACAGGCAGGCGACTCTACCCGCCGCCTGTTCTTGGGCATCCACCGCAACCAAATCCAAGATGAAGAGCAATGGCTTGCCAAACAAGTCTATCTCAACATGGGCTTCACCCTGCTCGCCGCTGCCGCAGCAGGCATCGACGCCGTGCCGATGGAAGGCGTCGATTTGCAGGTTTTGAATGAGGAATTCGGCTTGACTGAAAAAGGCTACAAAGCCGTCGCCGTCGTCTCCTTCGGCTACCGTGCCGCAGACGATTTCAACGCCGCCCTGCCCAAATCGCGTTTTGAAAACGAAGTCATCTTCACCAAAATCTGAACCCGATAGAAACATAAATAAGGTCGTCTAAAACCCGACAATTCAGGATTTCAGACGACCTTATTTGCATCTTAGGGATGGGCAATCGAATCGCGGCAACGATAGGATTAAATCGCCGCTTCCGCGCGTTCACCCGTCCGTATCCGAATCACTTCTTCAACCGGCAACACAAAAATCTTGCCGTCGCCAATTTTGCCCGACCGCGCAGTCTCGACAATGATATCGATGGCGCGTTCCACATCTTCATCAGCCAACACCAGCTCGACTTTGACTTTGGGCAGAAAATCAACCGCATACTCCGCGCCGCGGTAAATTTCGGTATGCCCTTTCTGACGGCCAAAACCTTTAACCTCGCTGACCGTCATGCCGCTGATCCCGATTTCCGTCAATGCTTCGCGGACATCGTCCAATTTGAACGGCTTAATCACAGCTTCGATTTTTTTCATGATATTTTCCTTAAGTTTCAGGATGGCGCGGCATTCAACCCTCAACCGATTTTGTTTGGGCAAAAGCGCCGAATCAAATCAAACACACAGCCTCACGTTTATTTTTTACACAAGATACTGCGGTCGAATTGCCCGCCCATTCTAGCGTAGAACAGATTGAATATTATAGTGAAACCCTGACAAAACCGCTATGGCGCGCTTTCCATCGGTTTTCACCCATTTCCCAACACACTCCATTTATAGTGGATTAAATTTAAATCAGGACAAGGCGACGAAGCCGCAGACAGTACAGATAGTACGGAAAGGCGAGGCAACGCCGTACTGGTTTAAAGTTAATCCACCATAACACGGACAAACAGGAATAAAAAGCGATACAAGGTCGTCTGAAAAAGGTTTTTAGGCATAAAATTTCCTGAATATCCTATTTTTTTATTTGATTAGTATTTTTTATCCAAAATTCAGCATAATGTTCCCCAATATTCGCTATTCAGGATTTTGATTTACGTTAAAATATGCCTTTTTTTGTGAAGGTCGTCTGAAAAAGACGGAGAGAATAGATGTCTGAACAACATACACACGCTTCGACTTGGAAAAGCAAAATCAATGCACTGGGGCCCGGAATCATGATGGCTTCGGCGGCGGTCGGCGGTTCGCACCTGATTGCTTCCACGCAGGCGGGCGCGCTTTACGGCTGGCAGCTTGCGTTGATTATTATTTTGACCAACCTCTTCAAATATCCGTTTTTCCGCTTCAGCGCACATTACACGCTGGATACGGGCAAAAGCCTGATTGAAGGCTATGCGGAGAAAAGCCGCGTTTATTTGTGGGTATTCCTGATTTTGTGCGTTATCTCGGCAACGATTAACGCGGGCGCGGTTGCCATCGTGACCGCCGCCATCGTCAAAATGGCGATTCCCTCGCTGACGCTGAATGTCGGCGCAATCTCCGCGCTGATTATGGCTTCCTGCCTGATTATCTTGGCGAGCGGACGTTACAAAGCCTTGGACAACGTTTCCAAAATCATCATCGTCAGCCTGACGATTGCCACAGTCGCCGCAGCCGCCATCGCTATGTCGCGCGGCATGCAGATGAAGCCCGACTTTATCGAGCCTACCCCATGGACACTGGCAGGCTTGGGCTTCCTCATCGCGCTGATGGGCTGGATGCCGGCGCCGATTGAAATTTCCGCCATCAACTCGCTGTGGGTAACGGAAAAACAACGCATCAATCCTTCCAGCTACCACGACGGTATTTTCGACTTCAACGTCGGCTATATTACCAGCGCAGTGTTGGCAGTTGTCTTCCTCGCCTTGGGCGCGTATGTGCAGTACGGCAACGGTGAGGCAGTGCAAATGGCTGGCGGCAAATACGTCGGTCAACTGATTAATAGTACGCCGTTACCATCGGTGACTGGTCGCGTCCGATGGTGGCATTTATCGCCTTCGCCTGCATGTACGGCACGACGATTACCGTAGTGGACGGCTACGCGCGTGCGATTGCCGAACCGGTACGCCTGCTGCGCGGCAAAGACAAAACGGGCAACGTCGAACTCTTTGCCTGGAACGTTTGGGTCGCAGGTACGGGCTTGGCAGTGATTTTCTGGTTCAACAGCGCAATGGCGGAACTGCTCAAATTCGCCATGATTACCGCCTTCATCGCCGCCCCCGTGTTCGCTTGGCTGAACTACCGCCTCGTCAAAGGCGACAAACGCCACAAACTGACGGCAGGCATGAACCTCCTCGCCATCCTCGGCTTGATTTACCTGACCGGATTTACGGTTTTGTTCCTGCTGAACCTGACAGGCATCTTGGCTGCACCTAAGTAAGCCCAATCAAAACAAGGGTCGTCTGAAAACCGGATTTTGGTTTTCAGACGACCCTTGTTTTGATTGGCAAAATGTTCAAACGAAGGGATGAACTTCAAACCGATGCCGCAAAGCAAACCGACATCGCCGCAGCCTATCAGAAACTCCGCCATATCCTTTTGAATTTCCAACCAAACCCATTATAATAACGCCTCCTCGCGCCGTCGCGGACGACTCCCGGCGGCATTTGTTATGGAAGAATTATGAAGCCGTCTATCTTAGAAAAACTACAACAACTCAGCGACCGACTGGAAGAAGTCACCCACCTGCTCGGACAGCCCGAAGCCACGTCCGATATGGACAACTACCGCAAGCTCACGCGCGAACACGCCGAATTGACGCCTGTGGTCGAAGTATTCCAAAACTATCAGTTGGCTCAAAGCGACTTGGCGGATGCCGAAGAAATGCTGTCCGACCCCGAAATGAAAGACTTTGCCGCCGAAGAAATCGAAGCGGCAAAAGCCAAAATCGACACGCTCGATACCGAATTGCAAAAACTGCTGCTACCCAAAGATGCCGACGACGACAAAAACATCTTCATCGAAGTGCGCGCCGGAACAGGCGGCGACGAAGCCGCGCTGTTTGCAGGCGATTTGTTACGTATGTATAGCCGCTACGCTGAGCGCAACCGCTGGCAGGTCGAAATCGTTTCTGCCAATGAAAGTGAACTGGGCGGCTATAAAGAAGTCATCGCACGCATCGTCGGTTTGGGTGCGTACAGTCGTCTGAAATTTGAATCGGGCGGCCACCGCGTGCAGCGCGTCCCCGCCACCGAAAGCCAAGGCCGTATCCACACTTCCGCCTGCACCGTCGCCGTCATGCCTGAAGCGGACGAACTGGAAGACATCGAGTTGAACCCCGCCGACCTGCGCATCGACACCTTCCGTGCATCCGGCGCGGGCGGTCAGCACATCAACAAAACCGACTCCGCCGTCCGCATCACCCACCTGCCCACCGGCATGGTGGTCGAGTGCCAAGACGGCCGCAGCCAACACGCAAACAAGGCGCAGGCAATGAAAGTCCTCGCCGCCCGCCTGAACGACGCGCAAAAACGCGAAGCCCAAGCCAAAGAAGCCGCCGAACGCAAATCCCTTATCGGCAGCGGCGACCGCAGCGAACGCATCCGCACCTACAACTACCCGCAAGGCCGCGTGACCGACCACCGCATCAACCTTACCCTGCACAAGCTGGATTTTGTGATGGACGGCGACTTGGAAGAAATCACCAACGCCCTGATTGCCGAACATCAGGCTGAGCTTCTGGCGGTAATGGGCGATTGATGGAACGGTTGACGCTTGGTTTCAAAGTGTGACGGCAGGCTTGATGGTGGGCAAACAAGCTTTGCCGCAACGTAAATCAAATCCCAGCCGTCGCCCGCCGTCCTTTCCGTAACCATAAAAATCCTATGCGGAAATGACGGCGCTTCTAAAACACTTTCCCAACATCCTCAAACGCAAACCCAGATAAACCGACTTCCGCCCGTTCCTCCAACACTGTCCCTTTTCAGACGACCCATCCCAAGCCATGAACACCCCGCTCACCCGCCGCCGCTTTTTCGCCATCGCCGCCCTGACTGCCGCCGGAGCGACCGCACCCTTTCTCCTAAACCGCAACCGTCCTACCCCGTTACCAACCACCGGCGAGCCCGTTATCTGGAAAGGCATTGCGCTGGGTTCCGGCGCCGAGCTCCGCCTCTTCGGCGTTGACCGCAAAGAAGCTGAAATCCTTGTCAACAAAGTTCTCGCCGAAGTCGCCCGCCTCGAAAAAATCTTCAGCCTCTACCGCGAAGACAGCCTGATCAACCGACTGAACAAAGAAGGTCGTCTGAACAACCCGCCACCCGACTTCCTCGCCCTTTTAAGCATCTGCCGCGACATCCACGCCCTGACAGACGGCGCGTTCGACCCCACCGTCCAAGTGCTGTGGAATCTTTACGCAGACCATTTCCGCCGCAACCCGCGTGCCGAAACCCCGCCGTCCGAACCAGACATTCGGCGCACCCTCAAACTCGTCGGCTTCAAACACGTCGTCTTCGACCAAAAAGCCATCCTCTTCGAACAAAAAGGCATGGGCTTGTCCCTCAACGGCATCGCCCAAGGCTACATCACCGACAAAATCACCGCCCTGCTGCAACAACACGGGATTCGCCAAGCCCTCGTCGATATGGGCGAAATCCGCGGCTTCGACACCGACAATCAACGCACATGGAACGTCGGCATCCGCAATCCCCAAAACGAAGAAGCCACCCTCCTGACCCTCCCCATGCAAAACCAAGCCTTCGCCACATCAGGCGGCTACGGTACCGTAATGGACGAGGCCGGCAAGTTCACCCACCTCTTCGACCCGCGCACCGGCACTGCTACACCACGCTACCGCAGCGTCAGCGTCATGGCGCCGACCGCCGCCGTTGCCGATGCCTTCTCCACCGCGTTCTCCATCATGGACGAAGCCGCTATCCATACCGCCGCCCGCGCCAAACAGGCAAAAGTCTGGCTAGTCATGCCCGACAACCGCATCGAAACCATAGCCTGAACGACTTATCCTCCAAAATGGTGTAGGCTCTGCCTACGAAGAAACGCAGCTACAAGGTCGTCTGAATGCCCAAACTCCATCAAATCATCGAACGCCATTGGCAACGCCCCAATCCGTTTTTATCTCTCCTGCTCAAACCCTTATCCAAACTGTTTGCCCAAATTGCGGCAAAACGGCGCGATGATTTCGTTTCAGGTCGTCTGAAAAGCGAAAAGCTGCCCATGCCTGTGGTCGTGGTCGGTAATATCCATGCGGGCGGGACGGGGAAAACGCCGATTGTCGCCGCGCTGGTGTCTGGTTTGCAGGAAAAAGGCGTCAAGGTCGGCATCATCAGCCGAGGCTACGGGCGCAAGAGTAAGGCGGTTCATGTATTGAATGCCGAGAGCCGTGCAGAAGATGCGGGCGACGAGCCTTTGCTGCTGTTCCGTAAAACCGGCGCGCCGACGGCGGTGGGCAGCAGCCGTGCGGAGGCAGGCAGGGCGTTGCTGGCGGCACACCCCGACATCGGGCTGATTGTGGCGGACGACGGTTTGCAGCATTACGCCTTGCGGCGGGATGTGGAAATCGCAGTGTTTCCGGCGGCGGATACGGGACGGACGGATTTGGATTTACTGCCCAACGGCAGTTTGCGCGAACCTTTGTCGCGGCTGGATTCGGTGGATGTGGTCGTGGTCAGCGGCGGCAAGGCGGATGCGTCGTTTGCGCCGTCTGAAAATATGTTTCACAGCCGTATTGAAACGGGACAAATTTACCGTTTGAACCATCCGTCCGAAATACTGGACACAGGTCGTCTGAAAAACCAAACCGTCGCCGCCGTGGCAGGTATCGCCAAGCCAGAGCGCTTTTTCGATTCGTTGCGGAACATGGGCATCCCCTTGAACCAAACCGTCGCACTGCCCGACCATGCCGACATCGCAGCGGCAGATTTGCCGGATGCAGACGTGGTGATTATTACGGAAAAGGATGCGGTCAAGTTTTCAGACGGTCTCAATCTGAACCATGTATGGGTGTTGCCCGTTTGTGCGATAATCGAACCTGATTTGGCGACGTTCGTGTTGGGACGGCTGAAAGATTCCTGACAGGTCGTCTGAAATCAATTGAATCTTTGTTGCTATTTGCCTTAAATAATAAGGAAATTTATAAACATGAAAAAACTGCTGCTCACTTTCATTGCCATTGCCGCCTGTTCCGCCGCAACTGCCGCACCTCCAAGCGATAAGTCTCTAAATAGATGGATGGAAGTCCAGCATATCGAACGCGACTTTCTCAAAAATTTGACCAACATGACGGAAGCACAAAACCGACAGCTCATGCAACCAGTCATCACCTCATATCCACTGGAACTTCAGCCGCAATTACAAGCTGCGTCAGACCGTTATATAAACAAAATGATTACAGCCTATTTCACACCGCAACGTAGAAACAAGCTAATAAAAGAAATAAAAAAAATTGCTAGAGACGAATTCACTCAACAAGAGATTGATGCCATGATTGCGTTTTATGAGACTCCCGTAGGACAATCAATCGCGGAGAAAAATTCGGCATTCGTAAAAAAACTCGCCAATAGAGAGCCAAGCGAAGCGGATATGAAAGAAATAGAAACAATTAGCGAACGCTACCTAATTGAATTTGAAAAAGAAGTCGAAAAAATCATGCCTGAAGAATGCACCCCTTAAACCTTAAACTTAAAAAGGAGAAAAAGATGAAACTGAAAACCTTGTTATTGCCCGTCGCCGCGCTGGCATTGTGTGCCAACGCATTTGCCGCCCCGCCCAGCGATGCGTCGCTGGAGCGTCTGTTTGAAGTGCAGAAGATGGATGCCCTGTTAGACCAGTCTTTCCAAAGCATGGAAGGCATTGTGCTTTCCGATCCGAATGTACAGAAATTTTTGAAAGATGCGCCGGAAGACAAACGTCCGCAGTTGGAAGCAGTCTTGAAAAAGTATGCAAACCAATCGATTGCCGAAATCAATACGCCGCAAGTGCGCGCCCAATTGCGTAAAGCGACTTTGGACGGCATGAAGACGGTTTATACGCAAGAAGAAGTCAACGCATTGATTGGCTTTTACAGCACAGCAGTAGGTCAATCGATAATGGACAAAACACCGCGCTATCTTGAGGCAACGGTGAAACCTATGATGGACATCCTTGCCGGCAAATACACCCAATCCAACCAAAGCGCAAACCTGAGACGTGAAATCCGCCAAATCATGTGCGAAGGCAAAAATCCTGCCCAAGCTTGCGCCAAACAGCCTAACAAACCGGCACGGAAAAAATAATGTCGCTTGAGGCCGTCTGAAAACGAGCGAAGCGAGTTTCGCCAAAACGAGCGAAGCGAGTTTCTCTAAAACCATCAAACCCGAAAGAAACCCATGGAAAAAAAATTCTTAGACATCCTCGTCTGCCCCGTTACCAAAGGCAGGCTGGAATATCATCAGGACAAACAGGAATTGTGGAGCCGTCAGGCGAAGCTGGCTTATCCGATTAAAGACGGCATTCCCTATATGCTGGAAAACGAAGCGCGAGCGTTGAGCGAAGAGGAACTCAAAGCATGACCGAATTCGTCGTATTGATTCCGGCGCGGCTGGATTCATCGCGCCTGCCCGGAAAAGCCTTGGCGGATATTCACGGCAAACCAATGGTCGTGCGCGTTGCCGAACAGGCGGCAAAAAGCAAAGCCGCGCGCGTTGTCGTTGCCACCGACCATCCCGATATTCATGCAGCCTGTCAGGCGCACGGCGTCGAAGTCGTCATGACTTCAAACCGGCACGAAAGCGGAACGACCCGCCTTGCCGAAGCCGCCGCCGCGTTGAAGCTGCCGCAACATCTGGTGGTCGTCAACGTACAGGGCGACGAGCCGCTGATTGCCCCCGAACTCATCGACCGCACCACCGAAGTCTTGGTAGAAAATAACGTGCAGATGGCGACCGCGGCGCACGAATTGCACGACTTCGACGAATTTATGAATCCCAACGTCGTCAAAGTCGTCCTCGACAAAAACCGCAACGCCATCTACTTCAGCCGCGCCCCGATTCCCTATCCGCGCGATGCCATGCGCGCCGAAAAACGCGAATTGCCCGCCGAAACCGCCGTCCTGCGCCATATCGGCATCTATGCCTACCGCGCCGGTTTTCTGCAACGCTACGCCGAAATGAGCGTTTCGCCGCTGGAAACCATCGAATCGCTGGAACAACTGCGCGTCCTGTGGCACGGCTACCCGATTGCCGTCGAAACCGCCAAAGAAGCCCCTGCCGCCGGCGTAGATACGCAAGAGGATTTGGACAGGGTCAGGGCTGCGTTCGAGGTCGTCTGAAAACGAGCGAAGCGAGTTTCTCTAAAACGAGCGCAGCGGGTTTCGCCAAAATCCTAAATCAGTCGGTTTCGGCATTAAATTTCGCAAGCCAAGCCCGCGCTACGGGCTGTTGAATTTGCCATCATCAGGAATTGCTATGAAACGCAGCATATTGATATTTTTATCCTGCATCGCCCTGCCTGCTTACGCCGCCGATTTTTCCGCGTACGTTCCCAAAGGCTGGAAAATCATCAAAAGCGTGAAGGGAGATTTAAACGGCGACAATCAAGCTGATGCCGTTTTGGTGCTGCAAAAGCAAGACAAGGCAAACATCATCCCAAACGACTCTATGGGACTACCTGAATTGGATACCAATCCGAGGATGTTGAAAGTATTGTTCAAGCAGGCAGACGGTTACAAGACGGCTGTCGAAAACACAACGTTGATTCCGCCTGAAAGCGATAAAGATAATGGCTGTCTTGCCGACCCGCTTTCTGATGTATCCATCAATAAAGGTCGTCTGAAAGTCCATTTTGAATGGTTTTACAGTTGCGGAAGCTGGTGGATGAGTCACAGTGACTACCTATTCCGTTACCAAAACGACCGCTTTCTCCTGATTGGGTATTCACATTACGAATATCACAGAGCTTCAGGTGAAATTAATGAGTACAGCGACAATTATCTGACGGGAAAGCGGAAGAGAACGACAGGCGGCAATGTGTTCGATTCATACCCAGACCGTCCGAAAGTCAAATGGGAAAGATTGAAAAAGAAACCTTATTATTTGGACGAGCCTTATCAATATCCAACAGATTGAGATAGGTCGTCTGAAAATGATGAGCCGTAAAAAGCTGTTTTTCAGTAAACACCAAACCCGATAATCCGTTCTACCCAAACACCGACAGAAAGCCCTTTATGACCGATTTACGCCATTTGAGCCGCGAGGAGCAAAAACTGCTTGCCGATGTTGCCCTGCTGGTTCAAAACGACGATCAAGAGTTTAACTATGAAATGTTGAAAGCTGCCGCGCCGGACGAAGCCAGCGGTGAGTTTTGGTTCCGTATAGCGGAAACGCTCAGTACGCTGCCGCCCAACCGTTCGCTGGATTTGCGCTTGAACGGCGGCAGGCTGACGGTTGCCGTGTCGATTTTGTCGGTATTGCTGCAAGACAGCCCCGAGATTCCGCAGCTTTGGGCGCAAAAGGTGATTGCGCTCAACTATCTGGCACACGGGCATCAGACGCGCGCGCGCGGTTTGGCGCAGCAGGCGGACAAGGCGGCGGAAGCCAACGAGGAAGAGTATTTGGCGAAGACTTTATCGCAAAACCTGCTTTCCACTTTGAAAGACGCACTGGAGCGTTTCCCCGAAGACACATGGTTTGCCGAAATGCGCGATGACGCATGGAAACATTTCGGCGTGGAACAGGTCGTCTGAAGTTTTGAACGATAAACGCAAGCCGTGTAAAATCATTTGAATCACGTTTCAAATCCATATCACTTAACAAAAAGGAACACCCATGAAAGTATTATTGTTAGGCGCACCGGGCGCGGGCAAAGGCACTCAGGCACAATTCATCACCGCTGCGTTCGGCATTCCGCAAATTTCCACCGGCGACATGCTCCGCGCTGCAATCAAAGCAGGCACGCCGCTGGGTTTGGAAGCGAAAAAAATCATTGACGAAGGCGGCTTGGTGCGCGACGACATCATCATCGGCATGGTGAAAGAACGCATCGCGCAAGACGACTGCAAAAACGGTTTCCTGTTTGACGGTTTCCCGCGCACGCTGGCACAAGCCGAAGCAATGGTTGAAGCGGGCGTGGATTTGGACGCCGTGGTTGAAATCGACGTACCCGACAGCGTGATTGTCGACCGCATGAGCGGCCGCCGCGTTCACTTGGCTTCCGGCCGCACCTACCACGTTACCTACAATCCGCCCAAAGTCGAAGGCAAAGACGACGTAACCGGCGAAGATTTGATTCAGCGCGACGACGACAAAGAAGAAACCGTCAAAAAACGCCTTGCCGTGTACCACGAGCAAACCGAAGTGCTGGTCGATTTTTACAGCAAACTGGAAGGCGAACACGCGCCGAAATACATCAAAGTTGACGGCACTCAGCCGGTAGAAGCCGTAAAAGCCGAAGTATTGGGCGCATTGGGCAAATAAATCGAAAAGGTCGTCTGAAAACAAGCAATCAGGTTTTCAGACGACCTCTTTTTGATAAACTGCGTGATAGACAATAACGGCCGTGCCTACGGGCAAAACCCAAAACGAAAACACTATGAATCCTTTAATCACCGACTTCCAAACTCCGCAACAACGCACCCCCGTCATCGTTGCCCTTGATTTTGCCAACGAAAAAGACACGCTCGGATTTGTCCGCAACCTTGATCCAACGTTGTGCCAAATCAAAATCGGCAAAGAGCTGTTTACCGCCACGGGGCGCAGTTTGGCGGAGAGCCTGATTCATCAGGGTTTCAAACTTTTTCTCGATTTGAAATACCACGACATTCCCCACACCGTCGCGCAAGCCTGCAAAGTCGCCGCCGACATGGGCGTGTGGATGGTCGATATGCACGCATCGGGCGGCCGCCGCATGATGGAAGCCGCCGCCGAAGCCGTTGCCGGATACGGCACGAAGCCGCTCTTAATCGGCGTAACCGTATTGACCAGCATGGAACAAAGCGATTTAGCAGAAATCGGTTTGAACATCGCCCCTGAAGAACAAGTCATCCGCTTGGCAAAATTGGCGCAAAGTTCGGGCTTGGACGGCGTGGTCTGCTCCGCCCAAGAAGCCGCGCCGCTGCGCCGCGAATTAGGGCAGGATTTTGTCTTGGTCACGCCCGGCATCCGTTTGGACGTCGCAGGCAACAACGACGACCAACGCCGCATCATGACGCCCGCCGAAGCATTGGCGGCAGGTTCGACTTATCTGGTGATGGGTCGCCCCGTTACCCAAGCCACCGATCCGGTAGCCGTATTGCGCGAAGTGAACCGCGTGGCGAACCTTGAAGCAAACTGATTTTCAGACGACCTTACAGGTTGAGGCCGTCTGAAAAAACACAACGGAGGCAATATGCCCACCAAGTTCCAACAAGAAACCCTCAAATCCCGTTTCGCACAAGCCAAAGTCCTTGTCGTCGGCGACGTGATGCTCGACCGCTATTGGTTTGGCGACGTGTCCCGTATTTCGCCCGAAGCCCCCGTTCCGGTAGCGAAAATCGGACGAATCGACCAACGGGCGGGCGGAGCGGCGAACGTCGCGCGCAACATCGCTTCGTTGGGCGGCAAAGCTGGGCTGTTGTCGGTAACCGGCGATGACGAAGCCGCCAACGCGCTCGATGCGCTGATGGCGCAGGACGGCGTTACCTCCTATCTGATGCGCGACAAACAAATCGCCACCACCGTCAAACTGCGCGTCGTCGCCCGCAACCAGCAGCTTATCCGCCTTGATTTTGAAGAACATCCCAACCGCGAAGTGTTGGAACAAATCAAGCAGAAATACCGCGAAGTATTGCCCGAATACGACGCAATCATTTTTTCAGACTACGGCAAAGGCGGCCTGTCGCACATCTCCGATATGATAGATTGGGCAAAACACGCAGGTAAAACCGTATTAATCGACCCTAAAGGCGACGATTACGAAAAATACGCCGGCGCCACGCTGATTACGCCCAACCGTGCCGAATTGAAAGAAGTGGTAGGCAGTTGGAAAAACGAAAGCGAGCTGACCGAAAAAGCGCAAAACCTGCGCCGCCACCTCGACCTGACCGCCGTTTTACTGACCCGCAGTGAAGAGGGTATGACCCTGTTCAGCGAAGGCGAACCCATTTACCAGCCCACCCGCGCCCAGGAAGTTTATGACGTATCGGGCGCAGGCGACACCGTCATTGCCGGAGTGGGCTTGGGGCTGGCGGCAGGCTACACCATGCCCGAAGCCATGCACCTCGCCAATACCGCCGCCGGCGTCGTCGTCGCCAAACTCGGCACGGCGGTTTGCTCGTTTGCAGAATTGAACAAAGCATTAAGTTTACTCAAAAAGACTACGAAGAAAAATTAAGAAATTATATTTTGAAATAAAAGGTATGTATGATTATATTTAAATCGTTATCAATAATTTTAATTTCTTTAATATTATTTTTTTTTCTTGGAGTTGGAAATGAAAAAGTGGTTTATGCTTTAAATGCTAATATCGAAAATCAAAATGCGATTGTGGATTGGCAACTTGATCCAGATGATCAACTGTCAGTTATTGAAATAGCTTTATTTGACAAAAATGGACATTTATTGCCTTCAAATCATTTTGAAGAGCAATGTGATACTGTCTCAAATTGTCATTTAGAATTGAAAAAGAAATTAGAAAAACGAAATATTCAGTTTATCGCACCTAATAAAATTAAAATTTTACCAGAATTACTGAATAATTATGTAATTTGGGTCGGAATTAAAACATTAAAATATAATAGATACCCATCACATATTTTGTTTTGTAGTCAAGGAGATGTCTTAATTAGAGAAAAAGATGGCTATTCTGAAAACATCGAGGGTTTTTATGAAAAATGTAAAAACCTCTAGCCTAACATTGATCATGTAGGTATGGGACAAATTAAAAGCCCTACATTTTAGAGCCAGCGTAAGTTGGTTTGAAAACCCAACTTTAAAAAAGGTCGTCTGAAAGTTTTTCAGACGGCCTCAGAAGAGCAGTAATTTCTTTTTCAGACGACCCCATCTTTCCAAGGTCGTCTGAAACGAGTGCAACGAGTTTCGCTAAAACCAAAAATCAAAGGAAACCCAATATGACCATCATCGTAACAGGCGCGGCCGGCTTCATCGGCAGCAACATCGTCAAAGCCCTCAACCAACGCGGCATTACCGACATTGTCGCCGTTGACAACCTGACCCGTGGCGAAAAATTCAAAAACCTTGCCGAGTGCGAAATCGCCCACTACCTCGACAAACACGAATTCATCCGCCAAGTGCGCGGCCATCTTCTGCCTTACGAAAACATCGAAGCCGTCTTCCACCAAGGCGCATGTTCCGACACCATGAACCACGACGGCCTCTACATGATGGACAACAACTACCAGTACACGCTCGACCTTTTGGACTGGTGTCAGGACGAACGCATCCCCTTCCTCTATGCCTCCAGCGCCGCCGTGTACGGCAAAGGCGAAATCTTCCGCGAAGAGCGCGAACTTGAAAAGCCGCTCAACGTGTACGGCTACTCTAAATTCCTATTTGACCAAGTATTGCGCCGCCGCATGAAAGAAGGCTTGACTGCTCAAGTTGTCGGCTTCCGCTACTTCAACGTGTACGGACAACACGAACAACACAAAGGCCGCATGGCATCCGTCGCCTTCCACCATTTCAACCAATACCGCGAACACGGTTACGTCAACCTGTTCGGTGCCAACGACGGCTATGGCAACGGCGAACAAACCCGCGACTTCGTCAGCGTCGAAGACGTCGCCAAAGTCAATCTCTACTTCTTCGACCACCCCAACCTCTCCGGCATCTACAACCTCGGCACCGGCCGCAGCCAACAGTTCAACGAACTCGCCGCCGCTACCGTCAACGCCTGCCGCGCCGCCGAAGGCAAGCCTGAAATGAGCTTGAAAGAGCTGGTAGAAGAAGAACTTATCCGCTACGTCCCCTTCCCCGACGCGCTCAAAGGCAAATACCAAAGCTTCACCCAAGCCGACATCACCAAACTGCGCGAAGCCGGATACAAGGAGGAATTTTTGGATGTCAAAGCAGGCGTAGAGCGCTACGTCAAATGGATGCTGGAAAATCTGGCTTAATTTGAAATGCCCATAACAAAGGTCGTCTGAAAACTCAGATTTAAGGTTTTCAGACGACCTTTCCCGTACAAACCTCGTCTGAAACCCCTTATAATCCAACCTTCCCCCCCTTTTTTTCCCTCCTCCAATGTCCGAACTCTTCGCGCCCTCCTCCATTTCCGTATCCGAACTCAACGCCCTCGCCAAAGCCTTGCTGGAAGACCATCTTGCCGGTTTGTGGATTGCGGGCGAAGTGTCCAATCTGACCCGTGCCGCCAGCGGGCATTATTATTTCTCGCTCAAAGACAGCCGCGCGCAGGTGCGTTGCGCGATGTTCAAGGGTGCGGCGGCGCGTTTGGCGAAACCTTTGAAAGAAGGCGACCATATCGAAGTGGCGGGCAAAATCAGTATTTACGAGGCGCGGGGCGAGTTTCAGATTACCGTGAACGAGGTGCGGCTCAAAGGTTTGGGGCAGCTTTACGAAGCCTACGAGCGGCTGAAGGCGCAGTTGCAGGCGGAAGGCGCATTTGCGGCGGAACGCAAGAAACCTTTGCCCGCCCGAGCGCAATGTATCGGCATCGTAACCAGTCTGGCGGCGGCGGCATTGCGCGATGTCGTTACCACCCTGAAACGCCGTGCGCCCGAAATTCCCGTCATCGTGTATCCGACCGCCGTTCAAGGCGCGGGCAGCGAGTTTCAGATTGCCCAAGCGATTAAAACCGCCTCGCAACGCGCCGAATGCGATGTGTTGATTGTCTGCCGCGGCGGCGGCAGCATTGAAGACTTGTGGGCGTTTAACGAAGAGCCGGTCGTGCGCGCCATCGAAGCCTGCGCGATTCCGGTCGTCAGCGGCGTGGGACACGAAACCGATTTCACGCTTGCCGATTTCGTCGCCGATGTGCGTGCGCCCACGCCGACCGGCGCGGCGGAACTGGTCAGCCCCAACCGCCAAGAATCGTTACACCGCCTCGCCCAAGCCAAAGGTCGTCTGAAAACCGTTTTGGAACAACGCTATTTCGATGCCAGCCAAAAGCTCGACTGGCTCGCGCGGCAAATCCGCCACCCGCGCCAAAAACTCGACGAACAGCGCACCTACATCCACAAACTGGCGCAAACCCTGTCCTACTCGATGACGCAAAACGTCCGCGCCCACACCGCCCGTTTCGAACGCCAAACCCAAGCCCTGCAACATTACCGCCCCGATATTTCCGTTTACCGGCAAGACATCGACCGCTTTCAGACGACCTTGTCGCACGCCTTCCGCCAACTGCTCGCCCAGCGCCGCCAAAGCCTGACCGCCCAAACCGCCCTGCTCGAAGCCGTCTCTCCGCAGCAGATTCTGGAGCGCGGCTTCTCCGTCGTCAAAAACACACGCGGACAAGTCATCCGCAACGCCGATGTTTTAAAGCAAGGACAGAAACTGCACATCACTTTTGCCGACGGCGAAACCGACGTGCGCGTGACCAAAGAGCAGGCGCAGCGGGAATTGTTTGATTAATCGTCAGCTTTGGATGGGGAAGGTCGTCTGAAAACGAGCGCGGCAAGTTTGTTTTCAGACGACCTTTTGACTTTGATGGCAAGCGTTTCCCTTCTGTTGCCTAATATAGTGGATTAACTTTAAACCAGTACGGCGTTGCTTCGCCTTGCCGTACTATAGTCAATTAAAATCAAAATAGGACAGTAACGCATCGTCAAATCGGGCGTAATCAGACAATACGGTTCGCAGATACCGCTTAATATTCGCCCACACCTTCTCAATCGGGTTGAGCTCAGGTGAAT
>NZ_CALNWV010000036.1:0-27443 GCF_940793045.1 Neisseria sp. Marseille-Q2251 | reverse complement strand
AAAAGCCCACCGCAACCGTCCGCTGACGGAAGCGCAAACCAAACGTAACCGCTATTTATCGAAGACCCGTTATGTGGTGGAACAAAGCTTCGGTACGCTGCACCGTAAATTCCGCTATGCGCGGGCAACCTATTTTGGTCTGCTCAAAGTGAGTGCGCAAAGCCATCTGAAGGCGATGTGTTTGAACCTGTTGAAAGCGGCTAACAGGCTAAGTGTGCCTGTTGCTGCCTAAAAGGTGGCCCGGATGCCTGATTATCGGGTATCCGGGGGGGATTAAGGGGATATTTGGGTAAAATTAGGAGTGATTTGGGGGGGCGGAAATAGACGAAAACCTGTGTTTGGGTTTCGGCTGTCGGGGGAAGGGCTTTTTTGCAAAGGTCTCGACCTCTTTTTAACCTGTAACCTGCCCCTCTCCCGTCTGGCGGGAGAGGGCTGGGGAGAGGGTGGTTCTACGGGCTTTACGAATTTGATTTGACCTAAAGCCATAGAACCACCCCCATCCTAATCTTCCCCCGTCGGACGGGGGAAGGGGCAAGTTGCCGTTGCTGCAATCCGTAGCGTGGGTTCTACCCACGAAATCAGTGAAACGTGACCATCCAATTCAGTTTTTAGAAGATAGATTTCGTAGGCAAAGCCCACGCCACAAACTGGCGAGGATTAAATAAAAGGTCGTCTGAAAACTCAACTTTCAAGTTTTCAGACGACCTTTCGTACCATGACAAGATAGTTGGCTTATGCTACTGAATTTTGATGAATCAGGCAGCCCATATAGAGATTGCCGTCTTTCTGCCAGCCGAACAATTGGTTTTGCTGGTCGCTGTTTTCAGCCATCAAGCCCAAAGTCAGCCAGTGGCTTTCTCGCGGAAGTTGACCTGTATACGGTTCGGGTGTGTGTATCAGGGGCAGGTCGAAATTATCGTTCCAGCTGACACCTGCTTGGCGAAGTTTGCCGACGTATTGTTGCGTATCTTTAGGAGGTGCGGCAAACCAAGCGGCATGGATGGTGCGGTTTTTCAAAGCGTAATCGGCGTAGTGTCGGAAAGATTTGTTTTGCGCCGTTTCATCGGACAAGGAGATGGCAATCGGACGCTGCAAAACGGCTTTGACGGGCAATTTGTTCTGTTTGGCGGCATAAGGCGAGGCAAACGCCAGCCAAGTCGCGTTTTCTGTAAACTCGGCATCTGAAGCATCTTCGTTCAGCCATGCTGAAAAAATCACATGGACGCCTTCAAACTGACGGTTTTCCACCCAATCACCCATCAAACTTTCGCCATCAGACAGAGGCTTGATGGTCGCGCGGACACCCGCCATTTCGGCGATTTCTTCAAATCTTTGCTGCCAGTTCAAATACGCTTCTTCATCCGGCGCATCGATGTGCAGGGTCACAGGCTGCCGATACTCCGCCAATTCGCTCAATTTTTGGTAAAAATGTTCGGCAACGTAAGGATAGCCGCTGCGCCACAGGTCTTCGTCTTCGTCACGCGGAAACAGAAAGAGGTCGGCATTTCGTCCGCCCGACGCTTGGGTAATGACGTCCGGCAGCGACAAGGGTTCGGGCAGGATGGTATGCGAATCGACCAATACGATGCTTCTTTGCGCCCAATCCGTCCATTTTTTGCGGATATTTGATTTTTCGGTTTCCCAAGCATCTGCGGCCGCGCTGCGGTTCATCGACAAGATAAAGCGGTACAGCAAAGCCGCGCCCCAAACGCCAACCGGTATCAACAGATAAAACGGGCTGATTTTCAGCCACAACACAACAATCAACGCCGCAATGAAAAGCAAAGCCAATACCGTCAGCCATACCCAAGGGGTATTCCACTTGCTGTTTTTGCGGGCGACGATGGTATCGGGGATATCAGGAATAGACCAGTACATAATCTTCAGATATTGATTTGAAATAAATGGAATGAGTATAACAGCAAAAAAGCCAAATGTTTTTCCAAACTTGATTTCAGGTATCTTTTTCCCGCCAAACGGATTGACCGAAAACCCCTGTCCGATGTTTTTCAGACGACCTTTTGAGCCGGATAGAAAAAAACACCGACATCGCGTAAAATATGCGCAAATTTTGTGATTCAATCAGGTCGTCTGAAACAGATTGCGCCTGATTTATTTTTCCGGAAAACACTATGAGCGAACAAAACAATCCGCAAACCGAGCCGCAGTTGGACGAAAACCAAATCATCGCCCTGCGCCGCGAAAAACTGCACAACATCCGCCAACAGCGCAACGCCTATCCCAACGACTTCAAGCGCGACAGCTTTGCCGTCGATTTGCACGCCCAATACGGCGAAATCAGTAAAGAAGAACTCGACCCGCAAGCCGTCCCCGTTAAAATTGCCGGCCGTATGATGCTCAAGCGTCAAATGGGCAAGGCGAGCTTTGCCACCATTCAAGACGTGACCGGTCAAATCCAGCTTTATCTGAACAACAAAGGCGTGAGTCAGGAAGTTTTGGATGATTTCAACCATTGGGACTTAGGCGATATCGTCGGCGCGGAAGGTACTTTGTTCAAAACCAACCACGGCGAATTGACCGTGCGCGTGTCCGACATCCGCCTGCTGTCCAAGTCCCTGCGCCCGCTGCCCGACAAACACAAAGGCTTGAGCGATCAGGAAACCAAATACCGCCAACGTTACGTCGATTTGATTGCCAACGAAGAATCGCGCAATACGTTTATCAAACGCAGCCAAATCATCCAATCCGTGCGTAATTTCATGGTGAACGAGCATTACTTGGAAGTCGAAACCCCGATGATGCACCCGATTCCCGGCGGCGCGACGGCGAAGCCCTTCGTGACCCACCACAACGCTTTGGACATCCCGCTCTACCTGCGCATTGCCCCCGAGCTGTATCTGAAACGCTTGGTAGTCGGCGGTTTGGAGCGCGTGTTTGAAATCAACCGCAGCTTCCGCAACGAAGGCATGTCGGTGCGCCACAACCCCGAATTCACCATGATTGAATTCTACGAAGCCTTCTCCGACTACGAACGCATGATGCAAATGGCGGAAGACATCATCCGCAACGCTTCCCGCGCGGTAAACGGTACGGCGAAAATCAGCTACAACGGCAAAGAAGTTGATTTGGAAAGCCCGTTTGAGCGCCTGACCATTCTCGACGCCATCAAAAAATACAATCCGCACTACACCGACGAGCAGTTGAACGATGCGGAGTGGCTGAAAAAAGAAATCGTCAAACACGGCGAAAGCCTGCCGCCGTCTCCCGGCATCGGCAGCCTGCAACTCGCCTTGTTTGAAGGTTGCGCCGAAAGCAAACTGTGGAACCCGACCTTCATCGTCGATTACCCGGTCGAAGTTTCCCCGTTGGCACGCGCTTCGGATACCAAACAAGGTCTGACCGAGCGTTTTGAATTGTTCGTTGTCGGCCGCGAGCTGGCAAACGGCTATTCCGAGTTGAACGACCCTGAAGACCAAGCCGAACGCTTCAAATCGCAAGTGGCGCAAAAAGACGCGGGCGACGACGAAGCCATGCACTACGATGCCGACTACATCCGCGCAATGGAATTCGGTCTGCCGCCGACAGGCGGTTGCGGCATCGGCATTGACCGCCTGGTAATGCTGCTGACCGATTCGCAAACTATCCGTGACGTGATTTTGTTCCCGCAGATGCGTCCCGAATAAGGTAGATAAAAGAAAGAGGTCGTCTGAAAACCGGAAGATTGGTTTTCAGACGACCTTTTGTTTAAGCTAAATTTGATTCAGATTCAGCCCCTGTTTTTCAAGTGCCCATGTAATTCCTGCACGCTGTATACGCCTAGGGAGTTGCGGCTTTTAGGTTACCCCGTTGGCAGCTTTATTGCCTGGTACTCAGGCTAGGCTTATTCTGGTTTTTCGGACGGTGTATCAGCGGTATTGTCTGCGCTGTTGGAGGGTGGCGTTACATCGTTAGTCTGATTTCCCAGTTGTTTTTTGTTGCCCTGTACTACCTGAACAGCCTGAGTGGAAATATTTTTTACTGCTTTTGCGCTGCTTCCGATAATTTCTTGCAGTACAGCGCTATCATCGCGCGCAAAATTTTGTACTTGTGCATCAAATTTTTCATCATCGCTGTCAAAGTAATCCACTGTGCCAAACGACAGTTTTTGCGCTACTAACACCGCAGGAAATGAATTACGGTAGCTGTTGAACTGCTTCACGCGGTTATTATAATTTTCTCGGCGCGCCAAAATGTCATTTTCCAATGTTTCGAGCTGCCCCATCAGTTTTTGATAGGTGGCATCTGCTCTCAGTTGGGGGAAATTTTGTGCCATCGCAGCCAGTTGTTGGGTGTTCTGCGACTGAGCCACACGTAGTTGAGTGACCTGTTCGTGTTCTAAATAACCTGAAGCAATTTCAATAATTTGCCCGCTCAGTTGTTGACGTTTTTTTAATCCCGCCTGCAGATTGGAAAATCCTTCACGGATATTCTGCATACTGCTTTGTAACTTGTTGTATACCTTCACCAGCCACAAAACGATAACTATCAAAATCACTAATAACCAAAACATTTTATTTTCCTTTTGCTGTGTATTGTCAAATTGCAGGCTGCCTGAAATTGTTTTTTATTTTCAGGCAGCCTGTATTTCCATTACTTCAACGCCTTCAACCGTCCATGCAACTCCTGCACGCTGTACACGCCCAAGTGGTCGCGGCTTTTTGCGCCTTCGCTCATGGCTTCGCCGCCGGCGATGGTGGTGTATTGCGGCACGCGTTGGGTGAGGGAGGTGCGGCGGATGCTGTGGCTGTCGGAGATGGATTGCGCCGAGCTGCTGACGGTGTTCACCACCAGCGCGATTTCGCCGTTTTTAATCGCGTCCACGATGTGCGGGCGGCCTTCCTGCACTTTGTTTACCGCCTGCACGATGATGCCGTGCTCTTTCAGGTATTCGGCGGTGCCGCGTGTGGCGCAGACGCCGTAGCCGAGGGCTTGGAAGTTTTGCGCGGTTTTGACGATGAGCGGTTTGTCTTCGTCGCGCACGGCGAGGAAGATTTTGCCGGTCGGGTTCAGGCGTTCGCCTGCGCCGAGTTGGGCTTTGTAGTAGGCTTCGCCGAAGCTTGCACCCACGCCCATCACTTCGCCGGTGGAGCGCATTTCGGGGCCGAGGATGGTGTCCACGCCGGGGAATTTGATGAAGGGGAACACGGCTTCTTTAACGGCATAGAAATCGGGGACGACTTCTTTTTCCACGCCTTGCTCTTGCAGGGAAATGCCTGCCATGCAGCGCGCGCCGACTTTGGCGAGCGGTACGCCGGTGGCTTTGGAGACGAAGGGGACGGTACGGCTGGCGCGCGGGTTCACTTCCAATACGAACACCACGCCGTCCTGTACGGCGAACTGTACGTTCATCAGACCGACCACGCCCAGCGCGTACGCCATGGCTTTGGTTTGGCGGCGGATTTCGTCTTGGATTTCTTCGCTGAGCGAGTAAGGCGGCAGCGAGCAGCCGGAGTCGCCGGAGTGGATGCCTGCCTGTTCGACGTGCTGCATGATGCCGCCGATAACGACGTCTTTTCCGTCTGAAACGCAGTCCACATCCACTTCAATCGCGTTGTTCAGGAAGAAATCGAGCAACACGGGGCTGTCTTCGGATACCTGCACGGCTTCACGCATGTATTTTTGCAGCTCTTCGGCGGAGTGGACGACCTGCATGGCGCGGCCGCCGAGGACGTAAGACGGGCGCACGACCAGCGGATAGCCGATTTCTTCGGCTTTGACGAGCGCTTCTTCTTCGTTGTGGGCGATGCGGTTGGGCGGTTGGCGCAGGCCTAAGTCGTTCAATACTTTTTGGAAGCGTTCGCGGTCTTCGGCGGCGTCGATGCTGTCGGCGGACGTGCCGATGATGTTCACGCCGTTTTCAACCAGCGCGTTGGCGAGTTTGAGCGGGGTTTGACCGCCGTAATGCACAATCACGCCCCACGGATTTTCAGTGCGGACGATTTCCAACACGTCTTCCAGCGTCAGCGGCTCGAAATACAGGCGGTCGCTGGTGTCGAAGTCGGTGGACACGGTTTCGGGGTTGCAGTTCACCATGATGGTTTCAAAGCCCGATTCGCGCAGGGCGAGCGCGGCGTGAACACAGCAGTAGTCAAACTCGATGCCCTGACCGATACGGTTCGGGCCGCCGCCGAGAATCATCACTTTTTTACGGTCGGAAGGACGCGCTTCGCATTCTTCTTCGTAAGTGGAATAGAGGTAGGCGGTTTCGGTGGCGAACTCGGCGGCGCAGGTATCGACGCGTTTATAGACGGGATGCAGCTTCAGTGCGTAGCGGTGTTCGCGCACTTCTTTTTCTTTTACGCCCAAAAGCTGCGCGATGCGTTTGTCGGAGAAGCCTTTGCGTTTCAGACGACGTAAGGCGGCGAAATCCAAATTTTGCAGGCAACCTGCACTTACCTGCTGCTCTTCTTTCACCAAGTCTTCGATTTGCGCCAAGAACCAAGGGTCGATGGCGCAGATTTCGTGGATTTCTTCCAGCGTGAAGCCCGCGCGGAACGCGTCTGCCACAAACAGCATACGTTCAGGGCCGGGGTTCGCCAGTTCGCGGCGGATTTCCGCTTTGTCGGAGCTTCTCGGATTGAAACCGCACAAACCTGTTTCCAAGCCGCGCAGGGCTTTTTGGAAACTTTCCTGAATGGTGCGGCCCATCGCCATCACTTCGCCCACCGATTTCATCTGCGTGGTCAGGCGGTCGTCTGCGGCGGGGAATTTTTCAAACGCAAAACGCGGGATTTTGGTTACCACATAGTCGATGGAAGGCTCGAACGACGCGGGCGTGCGGCCGCCGGTGATGTCGTTGCGCAACTCGTCCAGCGTAAAACCGACCGCCAGCTTCGCCGCCACCTTCGCAATCGGGAAACCCGTCGCTTTTGAAGCCAGCGCGGAAGAACGGCTCACACGCGGGTTCATCTCAATCACAATCATCTCGCCGTTTTCAGGGTTCACCGCAAACTGCACGTTCGAGCCGCCCGTGTCCACGCCGATTTCGCGCAATACTGCCAGCGAAGCGTTACGCATGATTTGGTATTCTTTGTCCGTCAGCGTTTGCGCCGGCGCAACCGTAATCGAGTCGCCCGTATGCACGCCCATCGGGTCGAAATTTTCAATCGAGCAGATGATGATGCAGTTGTCGGCCTTATCGCGCACCACTTCCATCTCGTACTCTTTCCAGCCGAGCACGGACTGCTCAATCAGCAGCTCATGCGTGGGCGACGCATCGAAACCGCGTTCGCAAATCGCCAAAAACTCGTCTTTATTGTAGGCAATGCCGCCGCCCGAACCGCCCATCGTGAAAGACGGACGAATCAGCGTCGGGAAGCCGACCTGCTCTTGCGCTGCCAAAGCTTCGTTCATTGTGTGGCAGACAAAAGATTTCGGGCAGGAGAGACCGATTTTTTCCATCGCCTCCTTAAAGCGGCCGCGGTCTTCCGCCTTGTCAATCGCGTCTTCCGTCGCGCCAATCAGCTCGACATTGTATTTCGCCAGCACGCCGTTGCGCGCCAAATCCAGCGCACAGTTCAGCGCGGTCTGGCCGCCCATCGTGGGCAGAATCGCATCGGGCCGCTCCTTGGCGATAATCTTCTCCACCGTCTGCCACATAATCGGCTCGATGTAGGTAACATCCGCCATTTCAGGGTCGGTCATAATCGTGGCGGGGTTGGAATTCACCAGAATGACTTTGTAGCCTTCTTCACGCAAAGCCTTACAGGCCTGTGCGCCCGAATAGTCAAATTCGCAGGCCTGACCGATAACGATAGGGCCGGCGCCGATGATAAGGATGGATTTTAGGTCGGTACGTTTGGGCATGGGGTGGGTCTCTATTTAGTTAAAATTAAATCATTTTTATCATACGAAAATGTAATGTTGGGGTACTTTTGTTGCAAAACTTCCCATGATTGATAAGTTTCTAAGAATTGCGCACCCCCATCATTTGGATCGATTTGCACATGCCATATTAAATCATTCCCTGTATATGGATCTAATGTTATGTCATTGTTAAAAAATAAATACCAGTCCATATTTTCATATAAGAATTTATTTATTTCTTTTTCTATTTCCTTATATTTTTTTTCGTTAGTTGAAAAAATATTTTTGAAAGAAAATTTAGTTCTAACAACTAAAATCTCATTAGAAATTAAATAGTCAATTATTGACCGATAAACTTCCTCTGCAGCATTTACAATAGATGTATTTGTATAATTAATAAGTTGCCCACAAAGTGCAATTATTTTTCCATCTACTACTTTTAAGTCTAGATAACATTGTCCGCCATTATCCCAAAATGCTTTAAAAGGCAATCTTTTTTCGATACCAAAATAGTTTTTCTGGTTCAAGTAAATATCACTAAACATTACTAACTCCTTGGTTAAGTGTAACAAGGCTCGTAGCCCGTATGTAGGACGGTACGCACGCACGCGTTCCCCATTTTCCCTACAACCCCAGCCCACCGCGTACGTGCCTTGCGGCACACACCCTACCGATGGGTTCAAAGGTCGTCTGAAAAAACGCTCGCGGCGTTTGTTCCATCTGCCTTGCGATAAAGGCTACCTGAAAAATTCCCGCTGTTGATATTTCGGGCATTCTTTTTCAGACGGCCTGCAACGCTTGAATCCGCTGCAATCTGCTCCCTCCCCCGTGGGAGGGCTGGGGAGAGGGCATTCTCCGAATTTCGGCAACCTTACCCAACACCCTAACCGGCCAAATACAAGCCTTGCGGCTTGTTGCCCTCTCTCTAGCTCTCTCCCACGGGAGAGAGGACGGGGTGGCTGTTGGGATTAAGGGGGCTGCAACCCTAACCCACCGCGTGCGTGCCTTGCGGCACATACCCTACCGATGGGTTCAAAGGTCGTCTGAAAAAACGCTCGCGGCGTTTGCTCCACCTGCCTTGCGATAAAGGCTACCTGAAAAATTCCTGCCGTTGATATTTCGGGCATTCTTTTTCAGACGACCTGCAACGCTTGAATCTGCCGCAACCCGCTCCCTCCCCTGTGGGGGAGGGCTGGGGAGAGGGTATTCTCCAAATCGCAGCAATCTTTCCCAACACCCTAACCGCCCAAATACAAGCCTTGCGGCTTGCTGCCCTCTCTCTAGCTCTCTCCCACGGGAGAGAGGACGGGGTGGCTGCAGGGATTAAGGGTTCTGCAAGGAAAATAGGTTGTGCAGGCTGCTTTTTGTTTTTCAGACGACCTGAAATCAACGGTTGTAAATCCAAGTTGCTTTTCAAACTGCCTGTAACCGTAAAACCTGCTGCAACCTGCTCCCTCCCCCGTGGGGGAGGGCTGGGGAGAGGGTATTCTCCAAATCGCAGCAATCTTTCCCAACACCCTAACCGCCCAAATACAAGCCTTGCGGCTTGCTGCCCTCTCTCTAGCTCTCTCCCACGGGGAGAGAGGACGGGGTGGCTGTTGGGATTAAGCAAGCCGTAGCCCGCATGGTAGGGTGTGTGCGGTACGCACGCACGCGTTTTCCATTTTCCCTGCAATCTCAACCCACCGCGTGCGTGCCTTGCGGCACACACCCTACCGATGGGTTCAAAGGCCGTCTGAAAAAACGCTTGCGGCGTTTGCTCCATCTGCCTTGCGATAAAGGCTGCCTGAAAAATTCCCGCTGTTGATATTTCGGGCATTCTTTTTTCAGACGACCTGCAACGCTTGAATCCGCTGCAACCTGCTCCCTCCCCCGTGGGGGAGGGCTGGGGAGAGGGCATCTCCCGAATGACGGCAATCTTTCCCAACACCCTAACCGCCCAAATACAAGCCTTGCGGCTTGTTGCTCTCTCTCTAACTCTCTCCCACGGGAGAGAGGACGGGGCGGCTGTTGGGATGAAGGGTTCTGCAAGGAAAACAGGTTGTGCAGGCTGCTTTTTACTTTTCAGACGACCTTTATAAATGCTCAATTCAGGCAGCCTGCACCTTATAATTTTTAATAATTTAATCAAAATCAGCCATCTGCTACCGTGCAGACTGCTTTTCCAATTCCTGCAACACGCGCAGGATTTCTGCCAGCACATCGTTTGTCTGCTGCAAAATTTCGTGATTCCAAAAACGCAGCACGGTAAAGCCCAGGCTGTTCAGATATGCCGTCCGCGCGTGGTCGTATGCGGCTTGTTCCGCGTGCTGCCCGCCGTCTGCTTCGATAATCAGCTTGGGCGTTACGCACATAAAATCAACAATATAATTTCCCATCAGCTGCTGGCGGCGGAATTTATAGCCGTTCAGACGGCCTGCCCGCAGGTGCTGCCACAATTTTGCTTCCGCCTCGCTCATTTCTTTACGCATGGCTTTGGCGCGTTGATGCAGGGCGGGGTTGTCGGCGGTCAATAGTTTTTCGGACGGGTTCATTTTTTTATTATTAGGTGTGGGAAACCCCTTGATGACAATCTTTTTTCTTTTTTCAGACGACCTTTTGCGTTTTAATTTTACACAGGCCGTTTGAAAACTTCCTTAAAGGCTGGTGATAAATGTAATCAAGCAAGCGTAGGTTGGGTTGAGAACCAAACTCAAACTGCTTAACTGCCTAAAAACGTTGGGTTTGGTAACCCAACCTACTTTAGGCTCGTCTGAAATTCGTTCGCCATTTTGTAGGTTGGGTCATGACCCAATATAAAACCATCAAATCATCTGCTGGTGTTGGGTTTGTCAACCCAACCTTGTATATAGGAACTCCCGTATCATAGCAACAAACCGCCCGGCCGCCACCCGCACCCAACCAAGGCAAACAACCGTTGCGTAGCTCAGGGAGCGGTCGGGCAACCCATCGACACAACCGGACAGTTGCCAGACAACACAACCGAATGCAAGGCAGGTTTATGATGAGTACCCAATACAATTACGCAGGCATCGATATCGCCAAACGAAACTTCGTCATCGGCATCACGTCTTTGCAGCGCACCAAAACCGAAACCAACAACCCAAAAGGTATCGCCCATACTATCGAATACCTTAAAAAACACAAGGTCGCCCTCGTCGTGATGGAAAGCACCGGCGGTCTCGAAATCCCCGCCGCCAAAGCCATCCACCGTGCAGGCATTGCCGTGATTATCGCCAACCCGCGTCAGACGCATCAGTTTGCCCAATCGCAGTCGCTGACCAAAACCGACGCCAAAGATGCCAAAATGCTCGCCTTCTTCGCGCAGATGACGGCACAGAAAGAGGATTGGCAAACCATGCTCTACCACCCGCCCACCGAAGCGGAAGAAGTGTTGGAAGCATTGGTTAACCGCCGCAACCAGCTGGTGGATATGCGGACTGCCGAGAAAAACCGTCTGCATCAGGTTCATGAAACGCAAGTCGAAAGCGTCAAACAACTGATTGCCCATTTTGACCGGCTGATTGACGAATTGGACAAACAAATCGACGACCACACCCACACGCATTTTGACGGCAAAGCCCAAGTGGCTGAGCAAATCAAAGGCATCGGTTCGATAACGACGGCTACGCTGATGTCGATGCTGCCCGAATTGGGACGGCTGTCGCACAAACGGATAGCGAGTTTGGTCGGCATTGCCCCGCACCCGAGGGAGAGCGGGGAAACCAAATTCAAAAGCCGCTGCTTTGGCGGAAGGTCTGCGGTGCGTAAGGCACTGTATATGGCTACCGTGGTAGCGACACGTTTTGAACCGCTTATTCGGGATTTCTACCAGCGCCTGCTGTCCAAGGGTAAGCCGTATAAGGTTGCCGTTACGGCATGTATGCGCAAACTGCTGACGATATTGAATGCCCGGATGCGTGATTACTTTGCCGAAAATGGTATCCAAACGGCTTGATTTGAGTTTTTGTATTTTTGCCCGACGGGGTGAAAAATACAGTTGCTACGTTTATTCGCCAAAACCGTCTTCAATTTCCACACCATTCCCTGCCCAATCCATCGGCAAAATTCCTTTTGCCACATATTGTTGGAATGATGAATATTGCCAATCCGCCACGCGTTTGACGTATCCGTGTTTCACGGGATTGATATGGATGTAATCAATATGTGCGTTCAAATCCTGCTCATTACGGATTTCATGTTCCCAATAACGCCGCTGCCAAATGCCGCGCTCTCCTTTGGTCTGGCGCGAAATGGAAATGGCCTCGGTTTTAGGTAATGCTTGGGAAAATTTGGCTTTAATCAACCGTAATCGGGTCGGATAATCGGCATCGTTTTCAGGTAGCCTGACAAGCAGGTGCAGGTGGTCGGGTAATATACATACGGCGATAATTTTAAACGGATGCCGTTGTTTTACTTGTGTAAAAGCATCCCGCAATTTATCAATGTGTTCTACCAATAACCGCTGTTTCCTGTCTTGCAGTGTAAGTGTGAAGAAATAATATCCTCCTTTGGTAAAAGCTCGGCGGTATTGCATGGTTTGTCAGTAAGTTGTTTGTTCAATGTTGGGTCTGGCAACCCAGCTTACCCTTGAGGTCGTCTGAAAATTCTCGCTGTTTAGTAAACCCTAAAGATTTCTGCCGCAATTATTGATATGTAGACCTTGGTGAGTTTCTTTCCGGTAATGTTGAGAACGTTAGTTTGTTATGGTGTATTGAGTGGTGGGTGCTGAGTTGCAGAATATGGTTTTATTCTATGTCTATGATGGTTTGTACGCCTTCTAATATTTTATTGGATAGGTTTTCTAGGCTTCTTGCGCCTTCATCGACCCTCGATCCTTTTTGTTTGAGTGCCTGATCCATGTAGATGCTGCCTGCCATGGCGGGTTCTTTCAGGCAGTGGTCTACGGAAAATTGCTCCAATTCTGCGGCGGTTGTCGGGATGGTGCATTCTGAATTGGCTATGGTTTTGCTGCTTTCAGAGATGGTTTTGTATACGCCCTGGGTGGCGGAATCGAAGATGTCCGCGCCGAGTTGGCTGATTTTTTTCAGGTCGATGGTTTTGTCACCTGCGAAGGCGGGGGCGCTCATAAGCAGGCAGAGGAGTAAAGCCGTTTTTTTCATGAAATGCCTTTATGGATGGGTTTTCTTCAGGCGGTTTGACGGCAAACCGCCTTGTGGTTTGGTGTAATGTGTTAACGATTGTTTTGTTTTTGGTAGTCGTCATTCCATGCTTGTACGGCTGTGTTGGCATCGCGTGCGACGGAATGGATGGTGTTGCACGCGGATAATGCGCCAATTAATGCGATAAACAGGGCTACTTTTTTCATAGGGTTAATCCTTATGTTGATGGTGGTGAGTAAGGCCGGCCAGTGTTTGGCCGGCATGAAATCGGTATGATTTTTAAAAGCTGGTGATAAAGGTAATCAAGCCCAAAATGATGCCGGGGGCGTTTGCCAGTACGACGGGGTAATCGCGTTTTTCTTTCAAAAAGCCGTAGGCAACCCATAATGTGCAGTTGATGGCGGCGACGAGGGGTTGCAGCGGCGAGCCGGGGTTGCCCGCGAGGTTGTTTTGGATTTGCGGGATATAGGAAACGTACATACCTACGGCGGTCAGGGTGGCGACGACGGAGAGTACGCGCATTTGTTTTTCAGTCATGCTTTTCCTTTCTGATTTGAGGGTTGGGAGGTTGATTTTTCAGACGACGTTTTGTGTTGAGGGGTCGTCTGAATTTTTGTTTTTTATGTTTTGATTTTTATCGGGTTTCAGACGACCTTTGTTGAGTTGAGAGGTCGTCTGAAAAGGCGGCTTATTGTTTTGCCGCTTTCATATTGTCAATGAATTTGTCAAACAGATAGCCGACATCCTGCGGGCCGGGGCTGGCTTCGGGGTGGCCTTGGAAGCAGAATACGGGTTTGTCGGTCAGCTCGATGCCTTGCAAGGTGTTGTCGAACAAAGATTTGTGGGTAATTCTTGCGTTCGCGGGCAGGGTGTCAGCATCGACGGCGAAGCCGTGGTTTTGGCTGGTGATGACGACTTTGCCGCTGTCCAAGTCTTGCACGGGGTGGTTCGCGCCGTGGTGGCTGAAGTGCATTTTCAGGGTTTTTGCGCCGATGGCGAGGCTGATGAGCTGGTGTCCTAAGCAGATGCCGAAGATGGGTTTGCCGCTTGCCATCAGTTTTTGCACGGCTTCGATGGCGTAGGTGCAAGGTTCAGGGTCGCCGGGGCCGTTGGACAGGAACACGCCGTCGGGGTTGAGTGCCAACACATCTTCCGCGCTAGTTTGTGCGGGGACGACGGTCAGGCGGCAGCCGCGTGCGGCGAGCATACGCAGGATGTTGGTTTTCACGCCGAAATCGTAGGCGACGACGTGGAACGGTTGTTCGGCAGGGGTAACGAAACCTTTGCCCAACGCCCATTCGCCTTCAGTCCATTCGTAGGCTTCTTTGCAGGAAACCTCTTTCGCCAAATCTTTGCCGACCATGCTGCCGAACGCGGCGATGAGTTCTTGCGCTTTTTCAACCGTAGCGTCCGCGCCGGTCAAAATTGCTCCGCCTTGTGCGCCTTTTTCGCGCAGCAGCGTGGTCAGGCGGCGGGTGTCGATGTCGGCGATGGCGACGGTTTTATTGCGCACCAGATAGTCGTGAAGGCTTTCGGAGGCGCGGAAGTTGCTGTGCAACAGCGGCAGGTCGCGGATAATCAAGCCTGCGGCATAAACGCTGCGGCTTTCTTCGTCTTCGGCGTTGGTGCCGGTATTGCCGATGTGGGGGTAGGTGAGGGTAACGATTTGTTTGCAGTAGGACGGGTCGGTCAGGATTTCCTGATAGCCGGTCATGGAAGTGTTGAACACGACTTCGCCGGAAGTCGAACCTTCGTAACCGATTGATGTGCCATGAAATACGCTGCCGTCAGCGAGAACGAGAAGAGCCGGAGTGGTCATGATGAATCCTGTTTGCCTGATGATGGTCGGTTTGCAGAAACGGGCAGGGGTCGTCTGAAAATTGTTTACAAAAAAGACCGCCTGAGAAAATATCGGCTAAAAAAAAACACGCCCCGCAGCCTTGATTTTGCTGCGTAACGTGCTTTTTCAGGCATAGCTGCCTATGCCGTAGAAGCAATGCATTCTACGTCAAAAAGCCACATCGTTCAAGCCGTGACGTGGCAACGGATTTTGCCTTTACAATCGCGCCGCCTGTTTCATTTTCGCCATTGTTCGCCGCGTCAGATAAAAAAAACAGCCCGAACCCCACATAAATGACATCGTAAATGTTAGAATCTCATTCCGAGAAAATAAAAACAACGTCATCATCCGTCAACCGACGATTTTATGAAAAAAGAACGCATTATGAAAAACAAACCTTCACGTTGCCCCGGCTCCATCCGTCCGATGATTTACAGCATCGCCTCCGCGCTCGCACTGATGGGGGCGGCATCACAAGCGCAAGCACAGTTTGCCAAAACCCCACTTTATTTGCAAAACGAAAGCAAGATTACAGAGCAGCCGAAAGTTAAGCATAACATCATGTTTTTTATTGATGATTCGGGTAGTATGCAACTTCCCGTGAGTGGTGCTTATGATGAATATAGAAGGCCATTAAACAGGTTGGATGTAGCTAAAATAGCGTTGAAGGGTATTCTTGCTGAGTATAAGGATCAGTTTAACTGGGGGTTGCAGACGCTTCATAATAATGGTCGGTCAGATGTGGATTTTTATAGTTCCGATCCTGAAACAATGAAAGCGCGGGTTAATGCTCTCAAATATGGGTCTGCAACCCCGACGACACGTCGCTATTTTGAAATTGTCAGTACAATCGTCATGCCCAAGGTTGAGTACCGTTGTCAAAAATCCTATGTCATTATGATGTCGGATGGTGATGCCAACGATAGCTCTTATTGTGGTACTTCTCCATATTGGCCAGATAGAACTGTTTTTGACTATGAGGCTCGTCGTTATTACCATGCTGCCGTGCGTTATAACTGGGGTGTTTATACTCCTTATAACACTAAGGAGTATCAAGATGCATACAAATATTTTGGCGAGAGGCCAATGCAGGATAGGCCTTTACGCTGTATGTTGGGCGAACCTTCCTATGATCAGTTCTGGGATCGCGGTAACGGCTTGGCTTTTTTCAGTAGAAAGCTGGCAACAAAAGACTTTAAAGTTGGTGGTACGGATAAGGCGGGTAAAAGCTGGGATGGCGACCCCAATGATTTCGGAGACTACAAAAAACAAACTGTTCAAACATTTACGGTAGGTTTTGGTAATGATATTACTCCCGCTGGTGCAGATTATCTGAAGCGCGGTGCTACGGGAGATCCAAAAGATCCAAAAAAAGGAGGAGGGTATTACACTGCCACAGACCGTGAAAGTCTGCTTGCAGCGTTTAAAGATATTACTGATACGATTAAAAATGACAGTCAAAATAGTGAACCGATTACTTTGGATGGCGGTACCGCTCCGGCAACTTCCAGCAGCGGTATTCCTGATTTGGCGGCAACCATCAAGCTGAATACCGGCTCTTGGAGTAGCCAGATTTTATTTAATAAATTGAATAATATTGATGGTAGACGGGAAGGTACAGTTACCCAGCCTTCCTTTGGTAATCGTAAAACATTGATTAACACAGGTTCTAATACTTACTTTATCGACGCCATCCCTGCTAATAAAGTCAACAATGCCTATTTCGGTATTGAGAATACTGACAAAGACGAATGGAAAAAACTGCTCAATTGGACAGGCAGGGTTGGCAGTGATGACAGTGCATACAAGCCTTACCGTGACCGTAAACCCAGAGAGCGTGATTTGGGCGATATTTTGGATGGTTCTGTTGCTGCAGTCGGCAATCTTGAGCATGGTCGCCGCAAATATTTGGTTGCCGCAGCCAACGATGGCATGGTGCATATTTTCCAAAGCACGGCAGGAGACTATCCTTATGATTTGAAAGTCAGCTATCTTCCTTCAGCGATGGAGCGTGAAAACGATGCGTCAGGCAACCCGATTACGCTTGCCAAAGTATTGAAAGACATTGCACATGCGGATTATGGAAAATCCATCGAAAACCATAAATATGGTGTAAACGGCGGTTTTACCCTGCGTCAGACCCCTGTTGCAGAACAAGGCAGTAAGTTTCAGCAGCGCGTGTTTATGTTTGGCGCGATGGGGCAAGGCGGACGTGGCGCATACGCTCTCAATATAGGCGGTAAAGAAGATCAAACCACCGATACCGGTCTGGATGCGGCTGCTTGGAGCGATAAAGTTCCTTTGTTTGAAACTACCAAAGGTAAAGACAATACTTTGGGCTTTACTATCGGTACGCCGCAAATCGGTCGCGTTTCCATCAAACGTGAAACTGACGGTAGCGCCAAACTGGAGGAAAACATCCGTTACGCAGGCTTCCTCGCCAGTGGCTACGCAGCCGAAGAAAAAGATGCGACAGCCAACGAAACTGCGTTATATGTTTACGAAATGCTTGGTAAAGAAGTCGGTACAGGCAAGAAACGCGGTCAGTCTGCGGGAAAAGAAGATAAGGCAGGTAAGGAGTTGGCGAAAATTATCGTGCCGGGCGGTGTAGGCGGTCTGTCCACACCGACACTGCTTGATACCGATTTTGACGGAGTTGTCGATTTTGCCTATGCAGGCGACAGAGGGGGTAATATGTACCGCTTCGACCTGCGCGGTGAAACGCCGAAAAATTGGACTGCGGTCAAAATCTTCTCAGGTTCGTCAAGCAAGCCGATTACCTCGGCTCCTGCCGTATCACGAAAAGGAGCTAAGGAATACGTCGTGATTTTCGGTACAGGTAGTGAAATCTACCAAAGTGATTTGAGCAATACTGAAAAACAATCGATTTACGGTATTTTTCAAAAACTGGATAAAGCGCCGAAAGATCTATTCGAAGACAAGACAAATCAGGATGTTACCGAGCAAAACCTGCGCGAGCAAACGATTACTGAGGTAGAGCAGTCATATAACGATGGAAACAATCAGCCACGAACCAGTAAGGCATTGTATCTGAGTAATGAAAAAATTGAAGAGACACATAAAGGCTGGTTCATCAATCTAGGTTCCGGCGAGCGTGTCAGCATTAAGCCGACTATGATTCTGCGTACTGCCATCGTTACGATACGCAAATACACTTCCGATGGCGGTAAGACTATCGGCAAGGAGGAAGCGGAAAAAGACTTGTGTATGCCTGTCAGCAACAATAAGTCAACTGTAACCAGCACGACCTTCCTCGGCATCAATGCTGATAACGGCGGTGCACTCAATAGCCGTAGCGCACGTTTTACGCCTGATATATTTAAGCGTGAATTGAGCGGTTTCGGTACGCAATACGCCAACGGTTTGACTCAAGAGGGTATTGTCAGCTTCACCTTTATCGATCCGAACAAGCGTACAGACGATCCTGTTACTGCCGATGGTGACAGCGGTGAAACCGGTACGGATAAGGAGCTTGGTTTGGGGTCTGGTACGCCAAACAACAAATGCTTCTCAGGCAAAGAGGGTGACCAACGCAGCTTGTTGCTGAATAATGCGCAATCACTGGAAGTGAAAGGCCGTATCTGTGGTCTGCAACGTATCAGCTGGCGCGAGCTGTTTTTCTGATTGGTTTAGTTAAACGTCGCATCCGATAGAAAGGTCGTCTGAAAACTTGGAAACAGGTTTTCAGACGACCTTTGTTTTATTTAAGATGCAATCAGTTTTGCGGTCGGTAAATCTTATCGAATACGCCGCCGTCGTTGAAAAATCGTGCTTGTGCTTTATGCCAGCCGCCGAAGGTTTCGTCGATGCCGACCAGTTTCAAATCGGGGAAGCGTGCTTTAAATTCGGTGCGTACGGCCTCGTCGGTGGGGCGGTAGAAATGGCGTGCCGCCATTCGTTGCGCTTCTTTGCTATACAGCATTTCCAAATAGGCTTTGGCGATTTGTTCCGTGCCTTTTTCTTTTGCTACTTCGCTGACCACGGCGACGGGCGGTTCGCACAGCATGGATATTGACGGCGTGATGATTTCAAATTGGTTCGGATTCTCCTGCAAGGCGAGGTGCGCTTCGTTTTCCCATACCAGCAAAACATCGCCGAATCCGCGCCGTGTAAAGGTAATGGTCGAACCGCGCGCGCCTGCGTCCATGACCGGCACGCGGCGGTAGAGTTCGGAAACAAATTGTTCTGCCGCCGCATCCCCGCCTTTTTCTTGTGCGTATGCCCAAGCCGACAGGAAATTCCAGCGTGCGCCGCCTGAAGTTTTCGGGTTTGCCGTGATAATTTGTACGTCGCCTTTGACCAAGTCGTCCCAGTCATGAATCTGCTTGGGATTGCCTTTGCGTACTAGGAATACGATGGTCGAAGTGTAGGGTGTGCTGTTGTGCGGCAGGGCTTTTTGCCAGTCTGCCGATAGGAGTTGCCTGCCTGCTTTGTTGTGATGGAGTGCGTCGATGTCGGATGCCAGCGCAAGTGTCACGACATCGGCTTTCAAGCCGTTTTGTACGGTCAACGACTGTTTGCCCGAACCGCCGTTAGAGAGGCGGATATCTGCTTCCTGTCCGTGTGTTTTTTGCCAGTAGCGTTGGAAAAACGGGTTGTATTCGCGGTAGAACTCGCGTGTCGGGTCGTACGATACATTCAGCATGACGACACGCTCGGGTTTGCCCTTGTCAGCCACGCTGCCGGACTGTCCGCATGAGGCGAGCCACACCGTTGCGCCGATGAAGATAATGCCCAGCCATGATTTGAGTCCCATCATATTTTCCTTATCAGACAAATACTTGAGCGGGAAATATAACAAGGCGAGAATCGTGCGGGAAATATTGTTTGCTTCTTTGGATATAACGGAAATGCGTTTGCGGCGATATGGAGCTTGGCGTTTGCAGATATTGCGTTTGAAGAGATGGGTAACGAAAAGGTCGTCTGAAAACTTCGATATACCGTTTTCAGACGACCTTTTGTCAATGATGCACTATAAAGACGATGCCTATGCTGTGAACGCTGCTTGCCCAAGTCTAAAACCATTTGCTTCGGACGGACAGGATTCAGCGGTGCATAATCATGGCTTTAATCCACGCGGGTATTTCGCGGGAGAGCTTGCGCAGGTAATTGGGCGTGGAGTCGCCGCAGGAATCGGAAGCGTAAAATTGGACATTTTTGTCTTTCAAATGGCGGTTGACGAGCCACTCGGCGCGTGCGAGATGGAAGGCGTCGCTGACGATGATGACGTTGGATACGTCTTGTAACAGTGGTGCGCTCAGGGCGATGTTTTCAAAGGTGCTTTCCGATTTGTTTTCGATGCGGATGTGTTCGGGCGGGATGCCCATGTCTATCGCCATAGATTGCATGGCTGCCGCTTCGTTGCTGCCGTCGCCGTCCGTGCCGCCGCTCATCAGCAACCTGCTGACTTTGTTTTGACGGTAGAGGGCGACGCCTGCTTCCACTCGGGAGCGCAGGCAGGGATTGGGTTTGCCGCGCCTGTTGACGGAATTGCCCAAGATGACGGCGATGTCGGCAGGTTTGATGTTTTGGGATGCTTTTTCTGCTTGGACGGCTTGGTAATGCAGCCAAGCCACGCTGGTCGCCCACATGAGGAGAAGCGGGAGGAAGCCCCATATTATCCATCTTTTCATAAATGATTCCTTTGGGTGTGTTGGGTATGTGCGGCGGGATATCGGTTGGATGGCGCGGCAGTGAAACATCATAGCATACGCGGATTGTCTGACCGGCGAGACGGGATGGGCGGTAGATTTCGGTTGCGGGCGGGGAGGGTATGTTGTGTTGTCATCGCGGTGAGGTCGTCTGAAACCATCTTCTGTTTTTCAGACGACCTCGTAAATGTTAAGATAAACCGTTTTTCCCTTTACGGTATGGAAGGGCGCAAAAAGCGGCGGCATAGGGTTGCCTGCTGTTTTGCGTTGTTCCACCATGTATTGATCGAAAGCCATTTATGACCGATATCCTCAATAAAATCCTTGCTACCAAGGCACAAGAAGTTGTCGCGCAAAAAGCGGCAGCACCGCTTGCGGAAGTCAAAGCGCAGTTGCGCGATGCCGAGCCAGTGCGTGACTTTTTTGCTTCCATCCGCAATAAACACGCCCAAAACTTGCCTGTCATTATCGCGGAAATCAAAAAAGCCAGTCCCAGCAAAGGGCTGATACGGCCTGATTTTCACCCTGCGGATATTGCGTGCGCTTATGAACGCGCGGGGGCGGCGTGTTTGTCTGTGTTGACTGACGAAGTGTATTTCCAAGGTTCGCCCGAGTATTTGAAACAGGCGCGTTCGGCGGTCAGCCTGCCGGTGTTGCGCAAAGATTTCATCATCGACGACTATCAGATTTATCAGGCGCGCACATGGGGCGCTGATGCGGTTTTATTGATTGCGGCGGCCTTGGATGCCGCGCAGTTGACGCATTTTGAAGCCGTTGCCCACGATTTGGGCATGACCGTGCTGCTGGAATTGCACGACCAATCCGAATTGGAAAAATGCCGTAACATGACCACGCCGCTTTGGGGTGTGAACAACCGTAATCTGCGGACTTTTGAAGTCACGCTCCAGCAGACTTTAGACCTGCTTCCCGATCTGTCGGGCAAAACGGTCGTCACGGAAAGCGGTATCCGAAACAAAGACGATGTGGACTTTATGCGCGGTCACGGCGTGCATACGTTCTTAATCGGCGAAACCTTTATGCGGGCGGCGGATATCGAAGCCGAAGTGCGTAAGTTGTTTTAATACCGTGCCGTAAGGCGTGTAAGGCACACAATATCTTGCCTGCTTTTGAGGCGGTCTGCTTCGGAAGCAGGCAGTTTAGTGTTTCCCCGACCGCCACACCGACCAGATAATCCACAGGCTGTTGGCGAAGGCGATAAGGTAGCCGACGAAGCCGATAAACTTGGGGCCGGTTTCTATACTCATGACGATGGACGAACCGATAATCAGGGCGGCGGTGACGATGCCCATGGTCAGGCGGTTGGCGGCGCTGTCGATTTGATGGCTGATGCGGTCTGACTGCTTGAGGTCTAGGGTGATGCCGAATTTGCCTTTTTGCAGCATTCTGGTCAGCCTGAAGAAGTCTTGCGGCAGCGACTCCGCCATTTGCAACAGGGTGCGCAGTTGCGTTTTGGCGTTGCGGGCAATGTGGGCGGCGGAGGCTTGTTCTTTGACGGCGGCTTCGGTGATGGGTTTGGCGCGTTCGAGCAGTTCGATACTGCCGTCGAGCCGTTTGACGACGCCTTCGAGGGTGATGAGGGTTTTGAAGAGCATCACGAGGTCGCCGGGCAGGGTCAGCCCGTGGCGGCGCATGATGGAGGTGATGTCGTTGATGACTTGGCTGACGCGCAGGTCGCGGATGGGCGTGTGTTCGTAGTTGAGCAGCATTTCCAAGACGTCTGCGCCGAGCAGGTTTTCGTCGGGCAAATCGCCCTGCGCCCAGTCGCTGAGGACGTATTGGATGAGCAGTGCGTCGTTGTTGGTCAGGGCGTTGATGAGGTTGAGGATTTCGCGGCGGCGGGTGTTGCCGAGGTGTCCGACCAGCCCGAAGTCGATGAAGGTGATGCCGCCGTTGTCGTTGACGAAGATGTTGCCCGGATGGGGGTCGGCATGGAAAAAGCCTTGCCGCAGCATCATGGTGAAGAGGGTGTCGGTAATCCGTCCGGCAAGAGCGCTGCGCAAGGTGTGGGGCATGGTTTCGAGGTCGGCGTCTTTCAGCAGCGTGCCGCCGATGTAGTCTTGTACGAGGATGTGCCGGTTGGAGATGTCGGGATAGACGGCAGGGATGCGAACCAAGGGGTCGTCTGAAAAGGTCTGACCGAAGCGCTGCATATAGCGCAGCTCTACTGATAAATCGGTTTCTTTTGCCAGACTCTTGGCAAAATAGGCGACCATCAATACGGGCTGGTAACGGCGCACTTCGGGGATTTCGGATTCCATCAGTCTGGCGAGGTGGTTCAAAATCCGCAAATCCGCCTGAATGACCGGCTCGATGTCGGGGCGTTTGACTTTGACGGCGACGGCGGTTCCGTCTAAAAGTTCGGCGCGGTGCACCTGCGCCACCGATGCGCTGCCTGCGGGTTTCGGGTCTATGCTGCGGAATACTTCGGAAACGGGTTTGCCCAGATAGGCTTCGACCAAAGTATAGATTTCAGACGACGGTATCGGCGCGACGTTGCTTTGCAGTTGTTCAAACTCTTCAATCCACTCCGCCCCGAAAATATCGACCCGCGTGGACAATACCTGACCGAGTTTGACGAAGGTCGGCCCCAACTCTTCAAACGCTTTGCGAAAGCGTCGCGGCGTACTCATATAACGGCTGTCGGGATGCACTTCGTCCCCGCCCGCCGCGCCCAAACGGATGCGCTGCACAAAGCCGCCCAAGCCGTATTTCGTCAGTACGGTAATAATTTCGCGCATTCTGGAAAAGTCGCGCATAGCGAGCAGAGTAGGTATCATCATCGGTTGGGTATCTTCGCAAAATTTTTTATAAACAACGCTTTAACGCAATATAACAGACGCTTTTTTGCCAAACATCCTGTTTTTTATATACAATCGCCTGAATATCCCAGATACAGAATAACATAATAGCAGGCGGCAGACAGGTCGTCTGAAAATGGAATCAGTCAAACATGAAAGCCTTATCCAGGCTGGCGGCACTATTGGCTTCGGTCTATATGCTGTCCGGCATTCATTTTGCAAACGCCGACGATCTCGATTCGTTCGTCAAAAACAGACAGCAGGTTTTAAATCAATTTGAAGATGCAAGACAACCTGCTTCCCCGGCACTCCTCCAACCCGGACGCGCAATCACTGCCGTGATCGCTCCCCGCCAACCCGTAAGCTCTGTACAGTCATCAGACAATGCGGACGAACTCATCAGCAGCGCGATGGGGCTTTTGGGCGTAGCCTACCGCTACGGCGGCACATCTGCGTCCACAGGTTTCGACTGCAGCGGCTTTATGCAGCACATCTTCAAACGCTCGATGGGCGTAAACCTCCCGCGCACTTCCGCCGCACAGGCAAAAATGGGTGTCGGCGTATCGCGTAGCGAATTGCAGCCGGGCGATATGGTGTTCTTCCGCACGATGGGTCGCGGCAGAATCTCCCACGTCGGCCTCTACATCGGCAACAACCGTTTCATCCACGCGCCGCGTACCGGCAAACGTATCGAAGTCACCAGCCTCAGCAACAAATACTGGAATGCCAAATACGCCTTCGCCCGCCGCGTGAAGAAAAACGATCCGTCCCGTTTCCTCAATTAAGTCTAGGAAAGCACCAACGTGAGTATGCCTGAAATGCCCAAATGGTATGACGACGACGGGCAAATCGTATCCTGCACTGAAAAAGTGAAAGTCATGACGGAAAACATGACCGAGCTTTATCAAGCAGCACAAGACGCATTTGAAGACGCGCTTCTGATGGGCTGCAGTGAAAAACAGTTGCGCGAATACCTGCAAGCCTTGATTGAAGGTGTGGAAAACCCATATCGGAAATCTTAGGCGGAAAATCCTATCCGACGGCAAGGTTTGATTCCTTGCCGTTTTTATGAATAGCGACAAAACAAGGTCGTCTGAAAGCCGGCAAGATGCTTTCAGACGACCTTATCGTTTGGTTTCAACATGGATTGATTCGGATAAATACGAAAAACAGCAAATCGATGTTGCATTTGGGCTGAACCATACTTTTCAGACGACCCCAAGGGCGTTATGATTTAATTATAGTGGATTAAATTTAAATCAGGACAAGGCGACGAAGCCGCAGACAGTACAGATAGTACGGCAAGGCGAGACAACGCCGTACTGGTTTAAAGTTAATCCATTATATTAACAAAGATTCATAAACCGCCCGTCTGCAAAGCGGCAAACCATAGAGGAAACCCGACCCATGCACACCATCCGCGCCTTGCTCGTCCTGCTCGGCTGCCTCGCGCTCGGCGAAACCGCCGCTTATCTTACGGGCATCAAACTGCCCGGCAGCATCATCGGTATGGGTATTCTGTTTGCCATGCTTCAGGCGGGGTGGGTGAAAGCCGAGTGGTTGCAGCAGCTTACCGACGCGCTGATGGCAAACCTGACGCTTTTCCTCGTGCCGCCTTGCGTCGCCGTCATCAGCTATTTGGATTTGATTGCCGACAGTTGGCTGTCGATACTCGTTTCCGCCGCCGCCAGTACCGTGTGCGTCCTGTTGGTAACGGGCAAGGTGCACCAATGGATACGGGAGAAAATCTGATGGACGGCATCCTTTCCCTGTGGCAGCAGCCCAGTGTCCTGCTTTTCCTGACGCTGGCGGTGTACGCGTTGGCACTCCTCCTTCGCGCGCGGACGGGCTACCTGCTGCTCAACCCCGTTTTAATCAGCACCGTTACCCTGATTGCCTACCTCAAAATCCTCGACATCGATTACGCCGTGTACCACGATGCCGCGCAGTTTATCGACTTCTGGCTCAAGCCCGCCGTCGTCGCGCTCGCCGTCCCGCTCTATCAAAACCGTCAAAAAATCTTCAGCCAGTGGCTGCCCGTCATCGTCTCGCAGCTCGCCGGCAGCGTTACCGGCATCATCACGGGCATGTATTTCGCCAAATGGCTGGGCGCGGAACGCGAAGTCGTCCTCTCGCTCGCCGCCAAATCCGTGACCAACCCCATCGCCATCGAAATCACCCGCACCATAGGCGGCATCCCCGCCATTACCGCCGCCACTGTCATCGTCGCCGGACTGGTCGGGCAGATCGCCGGTTATACCGTGCTTAAAAACACCGTCGGCATGCCCTCATCGGTCGGCATGTCGCTCGGCACCGCCTCACACGCCATGGGCATCGCCGCCTCGCTCGAACGCAGCCGGCGCATGGCAGCATACGCAGGGCTGGGGCTGACCCTCAACGGCGTACTGACCGCCGCCATTACCCCGATTATCATCCCCGTATTAGGATTCTGAACACTTTTCAGACGACCCCGATGAACCAAAAAGGTCGTCTGAAACCCAAACCCATAGCAACCCCAAACAAAGGAGCAGCAAAATGGCAGTCAACCTCACAGAAAAAACCGCAGACCAACTGCTGAACATCGACGGCATCCAACTCTTCACCGCCCGCGCAGGCATCAAACAAACCGACCGCGCCGACCTCACCCTGATGGTACTTTCCGGCGGCAACACCGTCGGTGCCGTCTTCACCACCAACCGCTTCTGTGCCGCCCCCGTCCACATCGCCAAATCACATCTCTTCGACGAAGACGGCGTGCGCGCCATCATCATCAACACCGGCAACGCCAACGCCGGTACAGGTGCTCAAGGCAGAATCGACGCCATCGAAACCTGCGCCGCCACCGCCGAACAAACCGGCTGTAAACCCTCCCAAGTCCTTCCCTTCTCCACAGGCGTCATCCTCGAGCCCCTGCCCGTCGGCAAAATCGTCGCCGCCCTGCCCAAAATGCAGCCCGCCGACTGGGCGGATGCCGCACGCGCCATCATGACCACCGACACCGTGCCCAAATCCGCCTCGCGCGAAGGCAGCGTCGGCGAAAAACACACCGTCCGCGCCACCGGCATCGCCAAAGGCTCCGGCATGATCCACCCCAACATGGCGACCATGCTCTCCTTCATCGCCACCGATGCCAAAGTTTCCCAACCCGTCCTCCAGCTGATGACCCAAGAAATCGCCGACGAAACCTTCAACACCATCACCGTTGACGGCGACACCAGCACCAACGACAGCTTCGTTATCATCGCCACCGGCAAAAACAGCCAAAGCGAAATCGACAACATCGCCGACCCGCGCTACAAACAGCTCAAAGACCTGCTCGGCAGCCTCGCCCTCGAACTCGCCCAAACCATCGTCCGCGACGGCGAAGGAGCAACCAAATTCATCACCGTCCGCGTCGAAAACGCCAAAACCCGCGACGAAGCCCGCCAAGTCGCCTACGCCGTCGCCCACTCGCCCCTCGTTAAAACCGCCTTCTTCGCCTCCGACCCCAACCTCGGCAGACTACTCGCCGCCATCGGCTACGCCGGCATCGCCGATTTGGACGCCGACATCCTCGAAATGTATCTGGACGACGTATTGGTTGCCGAAAACGGCGGCCGCGCCGCAAGCTACACCGAAGAACAAGGGCAGGCAGTGATGGCGAAAGACGAAATCACCGTCCGCATCAAACTCCACCGCGGACAAGCCGCCGCTACCGTCTATACCTGCGACCTGTCGCACGACTACGTCTCCATCAACGCAGACTACCGCTCGTAAGGACAGATTGTAAGTTTGGGGTTTTCAGACGACGTCTGAGTTCGTCTGAAAGTTTGAAACAATGGTTTGAGAACGGCAAAAAACGCGTGCGTACCGCACACACCCTACATGTCGGTTTTAAAGTTTGTGCCGCCCACAGGTAGGGTGCGTGGCGTAGCCATGCACGCAGTTAGTAGAGATTCAGGCTACGGTTTACTGCGCCACATCAATGGAAACACGATCAAAAAGAACGGTATTTCCAACAGTGTTCAACTGGTAGCGTGGGCTATGCCCGCGAAAATATAAAAGGTCGTCTGAAACCTGAACTGGCCCCCAAATCTTGGACACTCATAAAAGCCTATTATTCAGGCGCTCTGTGTAAGCTGGGTTCTGTATGCGACAGGACTCAGCTTTTTCAATTTCAAACTGCAACGCTCGCGGTTGTAGT